>SHVD01000004.1 GCA_009691185.1 Candidatus Nanopelagicaceae bacterium
TGAGTTCTCAACTGCAATTGTAAGAGTTGAGCAGCTTTATCCACTTCCAATTGATGAAATTATTGCTGAAGCTAAAAAACATCCCAAAGCAACGCTGTTGTGGGTTCAAGATGAACCGGCTAACCAAGGACCATGGCCATTTGTTTCGCTTGCAACAACTGAGGCATTTATTGCTCATGAGGAGTTGTCTGGGCGCACTCTTCGTCGAGTATCTCGTCGAGCAACTGCTAGCCCAGCCACCGGTAATCACCACCTGCATGAAGAGGAAGAAAAAGCATTAATGACAGAGGCGTTTACTCGTTAATTCTATCTAAACCATAAAGATCATAAATTTATGATCCTAATATATCTTCCCGTGAGCCAAGATCTTTAGCAGGATCATTTGATCTAGTTTTTTTCAACCTAATTGCTTTTCTCCGCTTCGAAAATGAAAGTCTGAAGATTTTGTATCTGTGAGAAGTTTTGCGACTCTGACTTTTAATTTCATCCTTTGGCGTATGTTCAGCTACACCTATTCTGTGGTGTGGATTGAGTATGGGGTCAATCTCAGAGTGGAGTAATTGTTTAGTCTTATGCCGCTCTTTGCGATTAGCTTTTTGAATATCAATCCAAGATTTTTTTGGGTGATAGATACCAGAAAAATTTTTTTCTCCTCTATTTGCCATAATTCCTCCTGTGGAAATTATTATTAACTAAAGGAGGTAAGGACTATAGTTGATAATGGCATTGAGTATGTCAGTTGACCATTCACGGGCCCTTACCTCTGTTATCAACATACTCTTAATTAATAAGGTTGAATACCAAAATAAATTTAGCACCAACGGCACTCAATTTTGCACAGAGAAATTAGCTAGCGGTTCTGGCAGCGGCACCGCTGGTGTAATTTATGAACTTACTCCGCTGTAATTAGATGTCAATAGATTTTTAACTTGGGTTTTGATTCAAAGATAACTAAATTTTAGTTTTGTATTACGGCTAACGCTTAATCGCCCAACTTTTGAGCGTGAGTGAAAAAATAAAAGAAGTTTTCACGCTCCTTTTCGATACCTAAGCATGACTCTTTTTAGAAACTGATCACGCTCAAGCCAACCCCACTTCCTGGAGTCTTCGCTACTTGGATTATCACCCTCTACCCAGTACTTAACAAGACCATGCTCCATTCGGCTCTCTTTTAACCGTTTTAATAACTTAACGCCAGGTCTAATTTGGTCTTGGATTAGATAGACCTCACCAATCTTAAGGGTGTGCTTTTTGCCACTTAAACTGCGCACAACTAGCCAATCACCCTGATTATAGGCAGGCGACATTGAATTTCCCGAAACTACTACTGTGCTAAACCCGAACATGAAGAGTATTCTCCCACTACAGGTTGGATTTAAATTAGCCAAGGAGAGAGATGTTTAATTCTTTAATCAAAGTAATCGCACCGGGAGAAACTGTTTTTGCACATTGTGATCTGCCATGTGGTGTCTATGATCCCGCACAAGCAAAAATTGAGGCTCAATCAGTGAAAGCTTGCATGGAAAAATATGCCGCAAGCAGTGACCCTGATTTCAAAGCACGCGCTGTTGCAATCAAAGAGGAGCGTTCGCAGTTAGTCAAACATCACTTATGGGTATTGTGGACTGACTACTTCAAAGCTAATCACTTTGAAGCCCATCCTCAACTTCACTCACTATTTAATGAAGCAACTAAACTTGCTGGTGCTGGTGGAAGTAAAGGCACAAATGATGTGGCAGTAGCCAACAAATTAATCGGTAAAATTGATGAAATAGCAGAAATTTTCTGGGCAACTAAAAAATAAATTACCTATATCGCTAGTGGCTTAGAACTTTAAGCTATTAGCGATTTTTTTATCCCTCACAGAACTTTCTTTCTCTGCAACCATAGTTTCAGCTGCAACTCTAGCCATGAATGAAACGCGCTCTACAAACTTTCTAATTATCAAGCCTGATGCGATTAATCTGGCACTTTGATGAACCTCAACCTCAAATTTTAAAACATTGTCAGTCAATCCAAGGCACCTGGCGGTTGCATGAATCTCTGTGCCAATTCCAGCCGCCCCTAAGATTTCTAGCACTGAATTAGTAGTCACCGTTGTTTCACCAAAATCTAAAAATTCAATTATTGCAGTGCTACAGGCACTCTCCATTAGTGAAATTATGTGGTTTGAACCAACAACTGGTAAATCATTAACTCCCTGAGCCACTGATGTATCACCAGGACGAATCGTCATGGCTGACATACCGATCACACCAATAACTTGTTCTGGCTTCATAATCACAAGATTAGTGATTAGTGAATTACTCTTGCGGGAACTCCCTGCGAATTTCGCTAGTTATTTCTATTTGTGTCGCTCCATCAGCAGAAATCTCCGTATAAGTTGTTTGGGTATAGGTAATCTCAGTAAATCCTTGAGAATCTGTCACTTGCATCATTTGATTGTAAAGATCCTCAGTTTGTTGATGTATGCGATGGTTTAGCTCTTGTGGTGCCTCTTCATTCAGGGCATTACACAAAAGATTTCGCATCAAGGTTATGGCTGCGTTTTCTTGCTCCATTTGAGTTCGACATGTCGGGCATTGTCCAAAATGTATTTCAACTAAATTTAATTGCTGATTATCTAAAATCTCATGATCAATATAAAGCACTATGTTTGGTAGTACTTGATCACAGGAGATAAAATTCATTGGCTGGTTCATTTTTTATCACCAGCACTATTTTTGCCATAGCCACGATCTTTCGCATAGGTGGCAAGTGAAGTTCGAAGTAATTTTCTACCTCTATGCAGCCTTGACATAACTGTTCCAGTTGGCACCTCTGTTATTTCAGCTATTTCTTTATATGAAAATCCCTCAACATCTGAGAGATAAACTGCCATTCGAAACTCCTCCGGCATTGCAGCCAGAGCATCTTTAATATCTTTGTCCGCAATATTTTCTAAAACCTCTTCTTCAGCTGACTTACCCTGATCACTTGTGTGTGAGGAAGCAGCAGTAATTTGCCAATCTTCCACCTCGCCTGCAGATATTTGTGGTCTACGTTGATCTTTTCGATAATTATTAATGAATGTGGTGGTGAGAATCCTATAAAGCCAAGCTTTTAAATTTGTTCCAGGTTCAAATTGATGAAAACTTGTAAATGCTTTTGCGTATGTATCCTGAACTAAATCCTGTGCATCATGTGGATTTTTTGTATATCTAAGTGCAGCACCATAGAGTTGTGAGGTAAAAACTAAAGCATCTTTTTCGAATCTAGCTTTGCGTTGTGCCAAACTCTCTTTATTTCGGTCAACAACAGCTGGTAATAAATCTTCGTTACTCATTTGGGCTAAGGCTACCTCGAATGGGGTTTTAGAAAAACAGAAATTTGTTTTAAATCGACCATCGTGCTGACAGAGTGCGGTCATAGAATTTAAACCACTGAACGGGTTGATTTATTCCCGCAGGTGCTCGCTGGGCAGCAGTAAACCGCAGCCTTACGCATAAGTCGGAAGGTAGACTGGTGGATATGACAAATTGGCCCGCACCTTTTCGAAATGGGTTGTCTCCTGCAAGTAAGCCAATTAACGCCCGATTAAGTATCCCTGGCTCAAAATCTGCAACCAACCGGGCATTGATTTTAGCTGCGCTCGCTAATTCACCATCAAGGATTAGAAAACCTCTCTTCTCCCGTGATACCGACTTAATGGTCAAGGGATTAAGAAGTTTAGGATGCAAAATTGATGAAGTTAAAACGGATGATGGATTTGATTACCAGATTACACCGCAAAAGTTAGTGGGCCCCGCTCAAATAGAGGTTGGTAATGCAGGAACCGTAATGCGCTTCTTACCTCCGATTGCATCCCTTGCTTCAGGATTAATCCACTTTGATGGTGATGAACGATCACATGAGCGACCAATTGCTCCAGTAATAAAAGCCTTGGAACAACTTGGTATATCAATAGAACACGGAAATAAATATCGATTGCCAATTACTATCAATGGTGCCGGAAAAGTTAAGGGTGGTGAAGTTGAGATAGATGCAAGTGCTTCTAGTCAGTTTGTTTCTGCACTGCTATTACTTGCCCCTGCAACTGAGATTGGTATTACAATAAAAAATATAGGGCCAGATTTACCTTCACTTCCTCACATCCAAATGACAATTCATATGCTTGAAGTTTTTGGCGCACAAGTAAAGATGAGCAAAAATCAGTGGGTAGTAAAGCCAGTTAAATTGTCAGGTCAAGATTTAACAATTGAACCTGACCTTTCTAATGCCGCGCCATTCATGGCTGCTGCCATGATTTGCGGTGGCAGCGTCGTAATTAATGATTGGCCAAAATCAACCCCACAACCTGGAGATCAATTGCGCAATATTTTTGCACAAATGGGGGCGAAAATTGAACTTACATCCAATGGATTAAAAGTTTCTGGAAGTAGTGAAATTAATGGAATTGATATTGATTTACATGATGTTGGTGAATTAACACCAGCTATCGCAGCCCTAGCATCTCTCGCTAAATCACCTACAACTCTAAGAGGTATTGGACACCTACGCTTACATGAGACTGATCGACTATCTGCGTTAGCTAATGAAATAAATAATCTTGGTGGAGCTGTTACTGAAGGACCCAGCGAATTGTTAATTAAGCCAACTAAAATGGTTGCCTCTCAAATCTTTAAAAGTTATGAAGACCACCGAATGGCTACTGCTGGAGCCATTATTGGTTTGGCTGTGGATGGGGTTATAGTTGAAAACATTGAAACTACGAGAAAAACTCTCCCAGATTTTCCAGGAATGTGGCAGATGATTCTTAAAGGGGCTTAATGGCCAGATCAAAGCGCAACTGGGATGAGGATGATGTTCGCGTCAATAAGTCACGCCAATTTGGTTCAAGTAATAAAGCAAGAGCTCGCACTAAAGATCGACCAGATTATGCCAACGCCGATACTGCAACGATTACTGAGGTTGATCGCGGTCGAGTGAAATGCTTAATCCAAACAAAAACAGGCAAATTATTAATTACCGCAATGAAAGCACGAGAGTTGGGAAAGAAATCAGTAGTAGTAGGAGACCTAGTATCAGTAGTTGGTGATGTTTCAGGCTCTGATGGCTCCTTGGCTCGGGTAGTCAGCGTTCTTCCCAGAAAGAATTCATTGACTAGAACTATTGATGATCACGCAAATGATGAACGTGTGATTGTTTCAAATGTTGATGCCATGGCAATTGTTATCTCAGCTGCAAATCCTGATCCAAAAATCGGTTTGGTTGACCGTGCCCTAGCCGTTGCATATGACCAAGGAATAAAGCCAATAATTATCATGACTAAGCAAGATCTGGCAGATGGAGATGAATTTTTAAAAATCTATAAAGATCTTGAGATAAAGCTATTTAAAATTGATAAATCCTCAAATCTTGCAACTCTCAAGAAAGAGTTAGCTGGCAAGATAACAGTGCTACTAGGTCACTCCGGAGTAGGTAAGTCCACCTTAGTTAATAATTTATTATCTAGCTCGCAAAGGAATTCAGCTGAGTCAGATAATACATCTACACACCAGGTCACTGGCGCAGTAAATGAAGTCACCGGTAGGGGGCGCCACACAACCTCAGGAGCTATTGCCCTGCCATTATCTTCAACCTTTGATTCAGATGAGTTTGGTTGGATTATAGACACCCCAGGCGTTCGCTCTTTTGGCATTGCACATATTAAACCTTCCAGAGTTATATCTGCATTCCCTGAATTTGCTGAAGCAATTTCAAATTGCAAAAAGAATTGCTCTCACAGTGAACCCTCTTGTGCCCTAAATAACTGGCCTGGCTTTAATGACCAAAATCTCGCAAGACTTGCAAGTTTGCGCAGAATTTTATCTGTTGGTTAAGAAAAGTAAGAGTAATCTAATCTCTGTGAGCGTTGATCTTAAAAGTACAAATACTCGACAAGTAAACCTATCTTTGGTTGGAATGACCTGTGCCTCATGTGTAAGCACAATCGAGAGATCACTTAATAGATTGCCTGGAGTAAGGGCTGCAGTGAATCTTGCCATGGAGTCTGCACACATTATTGCCCCAAAAAATATTTCAGATGCGCAATTGATATCTGCTGTTACCTCTGCCGGTTATAGCGCGAAGGCATTTAAGGGTGAACGAGAATCATTTGAAAGATCCAATCGCCTGGGAGCAAGAGTTTTACTGACTTTTCTCTTTACCGCTCCAGTAATTTTGATTTCGATGTTTCATGATTGGCATGAGCAAATTGATAAAAACTTACTTCAATTCATTGATAACTTTAATTCTTTATTAGTAGGTGATAATGCTGCTTTTGAAATTGCCTACCCCCAAGCGCCAATAACAACCTGGTTGCTGATAGCACTTTCACTGCCGGTAGTTTTAATATTTGCCTGGCCGATTCACCGCGCTGCGATTAAGAACCTACTTAACCCAACAATGGATACTTTGGTTTCATTAGGTTCGCTAATTTCATTTGCATGGAGTATTTACTCCACTTTAGATTACCAGCCAAATTCAGCGATGCCAGATATCTATGTTGAAGTTTCCTCTGCCATTATTTTCTTTGTAATGTTTGGGCGCTATCTTGAACATAGAGCAAAACACAAAGCCGGCTCATCACTGGTGGAATTATTTAAGCTTTCAGTTTCTGAAGTGGAAATCAAGGTTGAAGATGAGAGCAAAATAATACCTATTGATCAATTACAAGTTGGTGATGTTTTTGTGGTAAAACCTGGTGATCGAATTGCAACTGATGGGCAGGTGATTTCCGGATTTACTACTGTTAATAATTCATTTCTCACTGGTGAAGTAACACCAATAGAAATTTCAATTGGAAGCTTGGTATTTGCTGGATCAATAAATAACAATGGAAATATCTTGGTGAAAGCTACCAGGGTTGGATCTGAAACAGAGTTAGCAAGGATTACCAGGATGGTGCTTGCGGCTCAATCTGAGAAAGCACCTGCCCAACAATTAGCTGACCGGGTCAGTAGGGTTTTTGTTCCCAGTGTACTTTTGCTAGCAATTGCAACTTTTTTCACCTGGTATGTAATTGAGGCCAATATATCTAAATCGATTACTACAGCTGTTGCTGTTTTGGTCATTGCCTGCCCCTGTGCACTTGGCCTTGCAACTCCGATTGCACTTTTAGTTGCCTCTGGGAGAGCGGCTAGGTCAGGAATAGTGATCAGATCTCCAAGATCAATTGAAAAGTCAGTTGGAATAACAGATGCTGTCTTTGACAAGACCGGCACAATTACATCAGGTCAGATGATTATGCAGCATATGACTTTAATAGATAATCCACTTGCAACTCCAAGTACATCAATTACAGCTTCAGAGTTGATGAGTTATGCGTTAAGTGTTGAAAGCTTGGATTCACATCCAGTTGCAGCCGCTATTTCTAAGGCACTTTTAGCACAAGGAATTAAGGCTTTGCCAGTGTCTGAGTTTGAGCAAACTTCTGGAGTTGGAGTGGCAGGGCGTGTAAAGCCAACAATCACTGACGCTTCAAAAGCGGTATTAATTGGTACACCTATTTCAATTGCCCGAGCTACAACTACGTTCTCATCTGAAATTCAAAATGCAATTGATTCAGGAGTTGCTCGATCAAATTCAATAGCAGTTCTTGCAATAGATGGCCTGGCTTATGGCGTATTTGAGGTAGGTGATGAAATAAAGAGTGAGAGTAAATCTGCAATTGCACAATTACAGAAAGCGGGGATTAATACTTGGCTGGTAACTGGAGATAACCAACAGACTGCCCTATCAATTGGTACCGAGGCTGGTATTGCATCTGATCATATTTTTGCCACCGCATCACCAGAAGATAAATTAGTCTTTGTTGAAAATTTGCAAGTCAAGGGTAAAGTATTAATGATTGGTGATGGCATAAATGATGCGGCAGCCCTAGCAAAAGCAGATCTAAGTATTGCCATGGGTTCTGGAACTGATACCGCAATAGCTGCAGCCGATATAACTTTAATTCGATCTTCCTTACATGCTGTAATTGATAGCCTTGCTATATCAAGGAAAACCGTAAAAATTATCAAATCTAATCTTGGTTGGGCGTTTTTCTACAATATTGTGGGTATTCCAATTGCAGCTAGTGGAAATTTGTCTCCAATGTATGCGGCGGCAGCGATGTCTTGTTCTTCACTATTTGTAGTTTTAAACAGTTTACGCATTAAATAAAAAATAAAATTGGTAGCGGGGGCAGGATTTGAACCTACGACCTCTGGGTTATGAGCCCAGCGAGCTACCGAGCTGCTCCACCCCGCGTCGGTAGTGAAATCCTAGAGTAGGTCCGGGATTAACCCAAATAAATGAAATTTTTATCTGTTTTGTGCAGAAATTAATGCCGCAATTGCTGCTTTAACTCTTGCTCTTGCTTTATCTTCAGCCGCGCCATCTAACCGTTTTTGTGCAGATTCAAGGTCGGCATAAGCAGCTTGTAATGATGCAATTGCTGATCTGATTGCCTGACTTGTTCCAGCTCCGTTATTAATAATTGGTGCGTTTTGATCATTGGTTGATTCAGTTGTGCCGGAATCGCCACCAAAGACCTGATCTAGTGCGCCTTGCAAGGTTTCACTAAATCCAATTTGATCACCAAATGAGACTAAAACTTTTTGTAGCAATGGATAAGCAGCGGTATTCCCAGTTGCTCTTACATAAACTGGTTGCACATACAACAAGCCTCTCCCGACTGGAAGTGTCAGAAGATTTCCAAGTACTACATCGGCTCCACCTTGGCGAAGTAATGACAAAGAGGTGGCAACCTCTGGCTTGGCTTCAAAATTTGATGCAACCTGTGATGGACCAGCAACGTTTGTTGATCTTGGAAGCTGCAACACTGTTATTTTTCCATAACCATCACCAGCATCTGAGTTAACAACTGCAACTGCGGTTAAATTCTCCCGACCACCTCGCGGCACGAAAGGTGTGTAAAGGGAAAATGTTGGCTTACTTTGACCAGGAATTTGCATGGTCAAGTAATAAGGTGGCTGCACTCCTGAATTTGATCCAAAGCTTGATGGATCAAGTGGAACCCGCCAAAAATCCTGTCCACCATAAAATGCATCGGCAGATTTAACGTGATAGGCACTTAAAATATCCCGCTGAACTTTGAATAGATCCTCCGGATATCGAATATGTGAAAGTAAATCAGCTGAGATTTCACTCTTTGGCTTTACGGTTCCTGGAAACGCTTTGCTCCAAGCGGCAAGTACAGGATCGGTTTCATCCCATTTGTAAAGAGAAACAGTTCCATCATAAGCATCAACTGTTGCTTTTACCGAGTTTCGAATGTAGTTAATATTTCGATTATTTAGCGAAAATGTATTGTTTGTACTAGTTAGTGCATCACCAGTATTTGCTAGGTTGATAACACGAGAGTTTGGATAGCCAGCACTAGTAGTAAAGCCATCGATTATCCAAAGAATTTTGCCATCGATAATTGCTGGGTATGGATCTGCATCCAAGGTAAGCCAAGGTGCTACTTTTGCTACGCGCTCTCTTGGATTTCTATTAAATAGAATTTTTGACTCTGAATTAATTAAATTTGATAGCAGGATTCTTTGTTCTTGGTAATTAATTGCAAACAAAAGCCGAGAGAACAAGGAGCCCATTGGCACCCCACCCTTGCCGGTATAGGTGTAATTCTTTTGTCCATTTGGTGACTTATCATCGGGATAATCAAGCTCGACTGGATTGTCAGTAGCTGGGCCACCAATAATTGAATAATTTGGAACATTCTCACCAAAGTAAACTCGAGGTTCGAACTCACCTAATCCTTTAGTCGGTGGAATATTTTCGATAACAAATGATGGCTTTCCATCTGCGTCAACGGTATTTCCGTAAGCACCAACCATTCCAAATCCATGGGTGTAAACCAAGTGGTCATTAATCCAATTTCGAGAAGGGTTTCCAGCAATATCTAATTCTCGAACGGAAACTACTACATCTCGCTCCTTACCATCTATTACATAGCGATCGATATCAAGTGAATCTGAGAATGTGTAGTAAGGCTTGATCTGCTGCAATTGCTTAAAAGTAGATGACAATACATTTGGATCCATCAATCTGATATTTGCAATAGTCGCAGCATCATTTGCCAATTGACCAGCTGAGGTTGTCACAGTTGCTTGATAGTCCAGCACTTCAACATTTGAGATACCGAAAGCATCCCTGGTGGCTTCGATATTTCGCTGAATGAATGGTGCTTCTTTGCTTGACTCTGATGGCTTGACCTGGAATTGCTGAATTGCTGCTGGATAAACCCCAGCAATTAATACTGAGGCAATCACCATTAAGGCAACTCCTGCAGTTGGTAATAGCCAAGATTTTCTTACAATATTTGCAAAGAATAGCAAAGCGCAGATAACTGCAATGGCGGACAAAATAGACTTAGCTGGCAGCAACGCATTCACATCTGAATAGGTAAGACCAGTGATCAGTCTGCCTTCCTTAAGTGTTAATGCAAATCGATCGAAATAGTATGCGACCGCTTTTAGGAGGACTAACAAACCCAGTAAAATTGAAAGCTGCACTCTGGCGGCAACGGTTGTCCGTTCCTCTTTAACTTGCGGCCTTATCCCGCCATAAATGTAATGCACGGCGGATGATGCAATGATCGCAAGCACAATCGTTGATATTGCCCAGCCAATCAAGCCTTGATACATCGGCAATTTGAATGCAAAAAATGAAATATCTAATCCAAATTGTGGATCTACTTTGCCAAACTCGGTTGAGTTTCTAAAAAGTAGCCACTGCTCCCAAAATCGGGATCCAGATGAGCCAGCAAAATAAAAAATTACTAAAAATACACCTATACCAGCAAGGCGTCGGATTGGTTCCAGTTGGGCTCTGTATCTCTCTAAATTATCTGCTTCTACTGAAACTGGCACATAAATTGGCCGACGACGAAATGCAATATAAATGTTTGCTGAGATAGTTGCTGCAGTAATTAAACCAAACCCTAAAAATAAGTAAATCTTCGTAAATAAGGTTGTCTGCCATACATCTACATAATCAACTGAGCGATACCAGAGAAAGTCAGCATAAAATCCGCTTGAGGAAATTAAGACAATACTAAGAACGAATAATGCGATTACGGTTATTGCTAGTGGGCTAATTCGCCGGCGACCGCCGCCGCGGTTTGCAAACGGATTTGGAAAGTTGCCACCAAAACCACTGCCACCAAATGGATTATTGCTGCGGTTGAATCCGCCGCCGCCAAAGCCTGAATTACTCATGCGCAGATCTTATCTACTCCTAGGTAAAGCTTTTGCAACTGGGGAACTTGGCATTATCAGGCAGTTCTAAGAGTGAAATCGCCTCGGTCAGTGTGGCGACCGGCACAATCTTCATTATCTTCCCAGACTTACCCGATTTTTCCGTGGCTAAGGCTTTTAAATTCTTTATATCCATACAATTTTGAGTTGGGGTTAGGAATATTTCAACACCATCTGCTTGTGCACCAATTATCTTTTCCGCAATTCCGCCAATGGGACCGACTCTGCCATCAGTAGTAATTGTGCCGGTGCCGGCAATATTTCGAGAACGCACCAAATTAGCTGGGGTTAACTTCTCAACCACACCGAGTGCGAAAATTAATCCACCACTTGGCCCACCAGTTTCTTCAAGCTTAATCTTGACATCAAATGGAAAATCAAATTGCTCTTCAATATTTATGCCGATAAATGCTGAATCATCCTCCCTAGCTGATAATTTAACTTGCTTGATTAATTCACCTAATCCGGCTCTTATTACTTTGATAGCTACCAATTCACCCGGCTTTTTATCAGTTAGGTATGTAATAACTTCAGATGAGGTTTTAAGCCTTTTACCATCGATGCTCACAAGTTGATCCAAGACTTCGATATTTTTGTAAGCATTTGAATCCTTATTTACTTCAACAACCACAATTTTTGATGCACTGTTATACCCAAGATAAGACAAGGCAGCAGCAGTGGCATTTATTTGTGAACCACTCATTTCTGCCGCACCCTCTTCTATCGCCTGTTCTGCAGTTTCACCCTCTGGATAAACTTCGGATCTTGGAATAACCGCGCGGCTCTTATCCACCCAACCGTACAAAACATCAAAGCCGGTCATATATGAATCTGGATCGGTAACCATCACTGAGGTAACTGATAATTTTCCAGTTGTTGGATAAACCTTGGTGCCTGAGATAGTTATCGCTGAGCCCAAAATATTTTGTGGATCCCCTGGTGAGAGGATTACAAATGGTGCTGGTAAGACAAAAGCTGCCAACATCAGCACATTTACAAAAACTTTGGTCGGTTTAAGCCAGCGGCCGTTTATCGGCATTATTGATCTCATTTAAATTACCGAAGCTTATTTTTTACGTCTAAAAGTATTTTGAAACTTATTAAAATTATCAACTGAACGATTGGTCTGATTGTCATACTTAGATTTGTATTTTGTTACCCACACCCCATAGGTGATCGCACCCAAAACACCTGTGATCGGAATTACCCACCAGATCAGAGCGGAGGCTGAAGAAAGATTCATAAGATAATAGTAATCAGTCGGGAAGAAAAAAGGTGGCATTATTGTTCTATAGTAATCGGTGATCTTCCCAGCAAATGAATGAAGGGTGAGTTGTAAGCAAATGAGTTTTGGTTTTTTACCAAATGAGGGGCAACCTGATTTTGATGCGCTGCTTAAAAAATTCTCAGAGATGGGAATTGACTCCGGTGTATTAGCTGGTGCTAAATCCTTTATCGAGGGTATGGGAGCTAATAAATCTGGTGAACAAAACTTAATTACCATTGCTAATTTAAGAGAGATTTCTAGAAAAATTATCACCGCTAAAGGAGATCTTCCAGTTGGTACTACTGACCAACAACAACTCTCCGAAGCATTAACTATTGCCAACACCTGGTTGGATACAGAAATTTTGTTCCCAGCAGCAACTGTGCCCAATCAAAGTGCCTGGGCAAAGCGCGAATGGCTGGATGAATCAGTCAATGGTTGGCAGCAACTATTTGAACCATTAGCACTTGGTATGGCCGATGCTCTTGGTAAGGTAATTACAAGCTCTAATACAGCGCTGCCAGTTGAATTCATGGAATCGGGTGAACAAAACCCACAACAGCAGGAAGTGATGAAGACGATGCTGGCTCGAATTTTGCGTGGATTCATGGGCACCTTAATTGCCACTCAACTTGGACAGGGCATTGGCACACTTGCCAACACCATCACTGGTGCTAATGATGTGGCGATTCCACTACTAAAAGCTGACTCTGGATCCCACCTGATTCCACAAAACATCACCGAATGGGCAGATGGTTTAGGGATAGATCAGGAACAAATCAGAATTTACTTATCCTTGCGTGAAGCTGCTGCGGCTCGGTTATTTGCTAATACCCCATGGCTTGAAAACTATATTAAAGATTTAATAATTGCTTACGGTGAAGGAATCACTATCGATGTCGACTCGATTACCAGACAAGCTGAAGAGGCGATGGCTAGCGGTGAAATAGATATTAATAATCCACAATCAATTAATATCGCATTAAGTGCCGGACTATTTACGCCGCAACAAACTCCCGCCCAAGAGTTGGCGTTAACAAGACTGGAAATGGCGCTTGCATTAATTGAAGGCTGGATTGATCATGTTATATCTGCAGTTGCTAGTGAGAAAATCCCGGCCTTTAATGCTTTGATTGAAAACTCTCGTCGCCGTAGAGCGACAAATTCACCCATGCAACAAATATTTGCAAATCTACTAGGGGTTGAAGTTTCACCAAGAAAAATGCGAGAGGCATCAGCTTTTTGGAGTGAGGTTAAAAAGCTACGGGGAGCGGATGGTCGTGATAAGTGTTGGCAGGATCCAGCATTTTTGCCGATGCCTAATGATCTCACCGATGTAAAAGCCTTCCTAGATAGCATTACGGTTCCAGATGATCTATCCGGCCTGATCTAGTCCGACAAAAGTAAAAGCGAAATCCCCGGGCGCACAATTTCTTATCTGCCTTCCCCTTGCAGATATGAAACGGTTATCCGGGGACTTCGTAGTGTAAAGATAAGGGAATAAAAGTTGAGAATCAACTGATAAGGGTGTTTTAAAAAGTAATTTTGAAAATATTTTTTAGCAATCTAGCTGTCTCTGTGATAAAAAATAAATTAGATAATCCCCTTCGGTATGGCCTGCAACAAATAAGTAACTAGGTTGCGTAAAATTTAACCTTACTCTGTGGATTAACCTGTGGAGATAAGAGCAATTATGGTGGATAAGAAGAGGTAATGGTGGATAACTTTGAGCAAGAAATTCTTTTTCCTGATATTTCACCGCAGGTTGCTCAAATCGCTAAGCGTAGGAAAAGTGATGAGGCTAGATTGCCCAAGGATCTGCCTACATATCGGGTGATTCGCAAGGAGCGTAGGCGGCGCAGCATCAGCGCCTATCGTCAGGGCGGGGTGATTGAGATTCATATCCCAGCTCGGATGAGCAGGCGGCAAGAGATCGAGATAATTCCAGAGATGATTGCTATGGTGCTAAGGCGAGAGGCACGCGAGCGCAAAACCGACCTACAACTGATGCAGATCGGTATGGAGCAACTTGCTACCTATCTACCCGAGTTTGATACTTATCCAGCCAGCATTAATTGGCGCAACATGAATGAACGGTGGGGCTCTTGCACCACAGTTGATCGCACAATTCGCATCTCAGATCGATTAATTGGTGCACCTAATTATGTTTTAAATTATATTATTTTTCATGAGTTAATTCATTTGAAGGTCATCAGTCATGATCAGGAATTCAAAAATTATTTGAGCAGATTCACCGATAAAGATAAAGCGGAAGCATTTTTGGAAGGGTTTGAGCTTGGCTGCCAAGGTGGTGGTTTAACTCTCTCGCCGGCAATAAATAACTAGTTTTACCCCTTTTCTCTCCGTTATTACTTAATATTTTAGATTTTAGGCGTGGAAAACCCGAGTTGCAGCAGTTGCGGGGGGTATGGTGAAGCCATTCGTATTCACATGCCGGAACTAACCTGCATGCTCCCAAGAGTACGGCGGATGGAGGAAGAAAATGGCAGAAGAGTATAAAGGTGAGGCGTACTGCGTTAAGTGCAAAGAGAAGCGCTCCTTTGAAGGACATGTAAAGGTCTCTGATTCAGGTCGCCGTATGGCACAAGGAATCTGCCCAGTTTGTGGCACAAAAGTAAACCGTATTCTTGGTAAGGCTTAATAAATAAGCAGGAAAGCTAAATGTAAAAGTGGGGGTGGTTAAATACCACCCCCACTTTTTTATGTTAACCCTTTCTAGTTAACAGTTGTTGATTAAAAAATCTAACTTGCCTGTGCCACCTTTGCTGGCCGGCCTGGTGTTCGCTTGCTTTGAATTATCTGACCTTCATCAAATAACTCACCTCCCCATACGCCACATGGCTCAGCTCTTGAGATTGCACCCGCTAAGCACTTTGCTTTAACTGGGCAGCCTGCACATAACGCCTTTGCTTGGGCGATTACTGGCGCGCTATCGCTGAAGAAGAGTTCTGGATCAGAAGAGTGGCAAGGCAGACTCATCACTAAAGCCTGTTCTTTAATCTTTGGAGTGAAAGGATTATCAGCGCGCTTATATCCACCTGTGGCCGGCTTGCTCTTTTCTGCAAGGTAATTTGTTGCAGAGTTTGTGGCGTAATCGGTATAGGAGATCACTGGGGCATCCTCATAAGCCCAGGTGATATCACCTAATCCAATTTTGGCAGTTGGGCCTTGTGCCCAACCCGGGATAAGTAGCTCGCTGAAGAGAACGGTCATCGTTCTCACCTTTCCTTTCGGTTATCTTGCGTTGGTTTCCTTTTTTTGCCGTTTGGCAATTTGTCTTTGGATATTTATTTGGAGAAAAGAAAAAGGGCCCCCGAATCATTAGATTCGCGGGCCCCTTGGCTCCTATCTCGACCTTAGCCGATATAGCTCCGAGGGGTGCGACCTAATGTGAAGGTATAAAAACCCTTATTAGAGCGCTTATTTGTCCAGTCTGAACGGTATGAAGAAGCCACCGTTACTGGATTAATGGCATACCAATTACCAACAACTGCATTAATCGCAGATGCTGTCTTTGAAGTAAGAATCTTTGCCATGCAGCAAGAGTAAAGCATTAGGGGTGGTGAGTGCAACTTAATTAAATTGCTCTAAAAATACGCTGGGCTTGCCGGCATAGGTAATTTGAATCCGCTGCTTAGCCCTAGTAACTCCAACATAAAACAACCTACGCTCCTCATTTAAATCATTTCCCATAGGTAGTACCCCATCTGAAACCCCAATTAAAAATAGCTGATTCCACTCCAAACCTTTTGCTGCGTGCAAGGTGGCAAGAGTTACCCCAGGCAAGGTTGGTGGATTATTTTGTTCAGCCCGATCCTCAATCTCACGTAAAAAGGCGCGCATGTTGCTGCCGCCATTTTCCTGAATACTTTTTGCAAGCCGCAAAAATGCGGTCACATAATCAGCATCACCAAAAGGGAGAAGCACTGCGACTAAATCCGCATACCAATCCCCATCCTCTGATGGCAGTACTGAGGCGCTTCTAATCAAGCGCATCACATCTCGGACATCTACCCGATCAAAAAAACGTTCTCCTGATCTGATCTGGCTTAAAATCTGCGCGTTATTCAGTGCTGATTTAACCTGATCAAGTTGGGCGTTAGTTCTAGCCAATATTGCAATCTCAGATGAGTCAGATCCAGCAGCAATCACTTTTTTAACCTCAGCTACAACATATGAGATCTCATCGGCGCTGGAGTTAAAACCATTTACGGCTGGCTTCTCACCATGAGCATTAGCTGATTGCAACTCATCACCATGATCACTGACTAAATTACCCTGGCGCAATATCTTATTTGCAGTATTTATTATCTCTGGGGTTGATCGATATCCTCTAGATAATCTAAAAACTTGGGCATTTGGAAAACGATTTTGAAAGTTAAGCAAGAAGTTTGAAGTTGCCCCAGCAAATGAGTAAATAGTCTGCGCCGCATCCCCCACCACGCAAATCTCCTGCCGATTTCCTAGCCATAGATTGAGCAATCTTTGTTGCAAAGGTGAGACATCTTGGTACTCATCAACGGTGAAGTGGCGATACTGATCTCGTACCCGCTCTCTAACCCCGCGATCCTCCTCTAACATTCCCACACAAAGCAGTAGTACATCTTCAAAATCTAATCCTCGCTCCTGCTTTTTTAATGATTCATACGCCTCATAAACCTGCGCAATCATTGCTAAATTTTCACTAGCACCTTTGTTATTTGGCAACTTTACTGATCGATCATTAGCAACTGCTTGTTCTTGATAATTTTCTGGTGAAATCTCCAACACCTTTGCCCATTCGATCTCACCTGATATTTCACGAAGTGCGTTGGCAGAGGCAGGGATTGCCACATCTGCTCGGCTTATTGCTTGGCTAATAAAACCAGATTTTGAGGTTAGTAAAGATGGAAACTGACCACCGAAGGCGTAGGGCCAAAAATATAAAAGTTGTTTAAGAGCTGCGGAGTGAAAAGTTCTGGCAGTTGCATTTGAAATGCCTAACCCGCGTAACCTTGCCCGCATTTCACCAGCAGCCTTTGCAGTAAAGGTCAGTGCTAATACCTTGGTTGGATCAGTGACACCTGAATTAATTGCATATGCAATTCGGTGGGTGATAACTCTAGTTTTCCCCGTACCAGCACCTGCAATTACGCAAATGGGGCCATTAATTGCACTCACCACCGCTAGTTGATCTGGATCAAGACCGGCCAGGATTACTGAATTATCTACCGCCATGACTCTTCGCCAACCAAATCAACATCGGCGCCCGCCCCATACCAAGCCTTAATCATTTGTCGTGCCACACTAATTTCAAGTGGCAGGATTAAAGATTTATTTTCAATCGCACTCTTCATATCAGCTCTGGTAAACCAATGAATCTCTTCAATCTCATCCCCATCGGGTCTGGTCAGCTGCGGGGTGCTTGTAATTGCCTCAAATGCGATCATCAATGATGCCGGAAATGGCCATGGTTGTGAGCCCAGATAATTAATTTCACTCACCTCAACTCCCGCCTCCTCACCAACCTCTCTGACTACACAATTTTCAAATGACTCACCAGGTTCAACAAATCCGGCAAAGGTTGAAAAGCGGTGCTTTGGCCAAACTTTTTGCCTACCCAACAGAATGCGATCTTGTTTATCTTTTACCAAAACAATTATTGCGCTATCGGTGCGGGGGTAATGCTCACTTTGATCATCTACACACCTTCTAACCGCACCACCTAAAACGACGATAGTTTGCCCACCACAAATAGAACATCTTGGGTGTTTCTGGTGCCAGTTAGCTAACCCTTGGCCGTGCACTGTAAGGCCAATATCTCTGGCGGATAGAAAAGCCCCAATCTGGCGCAAAGTTTTAAACTCAAACTTCTCATCCGCTGCACTAGCTAGATGGCGGATAAAAAATGCTTTTGAATCTTTAACTCCTAAAAAATAATCAGTTTGGGATTGATAGGCGCCCAAAGTTGAGCCCTTTAGAAAAAGTACTTGATCCTCTACCACTACAAATTTTTCATCAAAAAATATCAAAACCTGCCCGTCAGCAAATGCGTTGCTGAGATAAGTTTCATCACTTCGCAAATAGGCAGCCCGGTCCACCTCAGCTGCTGCGAGTGGGAGTTTGAGCGGTTTAATCGGTGCCATCACCGCCCGACCCTACTAGCCTGTCGTCATGGTTGTCGCCCCCGCTCAAAAAATGAGAGTGATCTCATGGAACCTGTTACACGGTGTGCAGATTCCACCTGTTAAAAACCAAGAGTGGCAAAAAAGTTTAGTCACAGCAGCTGGTGTTGTGGCAAAAAATTACCAACCAGATTTTATTGGTATCCAAGAGGTTGACTATTTGCAGCCAAGATCTGGTGGAATAAATCAAACAAAACTAATTGCCGAAAAGTTAGGGCTTAAGCACTGGGCATATCTACCATCATTAATTGGTACACCAGGTGAGCGTTGGCATAGGGTTAAAGATTTAGAAAAAGCGTTAATCACCGAAAAATCCAAGCAGGTAAGCAAAGACAAGAGCTACGGCATTGGAATTGCCACAAATATGGCGATAAAAAAACTCTATTTGAAATATCTTGGTCGATCATGGGTCGGACTTCCGCTTTTTATTCCTAGGGAGGATGCAAAAGGTGTGAAATTTATTTATGTAAAAGATGAGCCACGAATTGCGTTAATTGCCGAGCTTGAAAATGGGGTAACTATTGCTAATACTCACCTTTCATTTGTGCTCGGCGTGAATGTATTTCAACTAAATCGTTTGAGTTCCTTTATGAAAGATATACCCGGTGATGAATTATTAATCGGTGATTTAAATCTACCAGGTAATCTACCAACCAAAGTGGGTGGATTTAAATCTCTTATCAGCCACTCTACCTACCCAAGTTGGAAATCATCAATTCAATTTGATTACATCATGGCCAGAAAATCAGCAGAAGTTAAGGTCGAGCTGCTACCAACCTCAAATACTTCAATCTCAGATCATGTACCAATTGGTGTGCAACTTAAATTTCAATAGGAACTTTAGCAATTAAATCTACTAATTCATTTTCACTCATAATATCAGCCACTCTTACCGTCTCATTATCGGCTACGTAGTGAAAAGCTGCACTGACATTTTCAATTGGAATGCTTTTTAACTTTGCGTAAGCCAATCGATACATAGCAAGTTGAATAGCTGCATTTGCTAAATCATCCCCTGATTTAACCTTTCCGGTCTTCCAATCCACAACCTCATAATGGTTGATATCTCTCTGATAAACCGCATCAATCCTTCCTCGAATCAAAGTATTTTCAATCATTGTTTCAAAGCCAACCTCTACATCAACTGGACTCTTGTTGGCCCAATCACTTGCTAGCCAGGCAGTTTGCAACTTATCAAGTGATTCATCTAGCGCAACAGATTCAGCTCCACTGTAATTAAATAAATCATCCATGGATATTAAAGCTGGGTGTTTAAAGTGATTTTCAAGCCAGAGGTGGAAATCAGTTCCACGTCTTGCATATTTATCTATGTGATTTGGCATCGGCCGACGTAGACGAAGTGCAAGTGATTGTGGATCATTGGCTAGATACAGCAGGGTAGAGACTGATAATCTGCTTGGTAGGGTAACTGTAAGTTTTTTCTTTTTATTTTCAATCTCAGTGATGATTCCCTGCATATCCAATAACAGATCTGCCTTTGAGTCATCTTGTAATTGCGAAAGCAATTTACCCATCTCATCTTTGGTAAAAGCTGTTGCCTGATCAACTAAATCAGCAATTTTTCGTAGCTTAAGTACCTCACTTTTTTCCTCTGGCCAAACACCAGTAGTTGGATTATCCTTTATCGGATTTCCTCCTTCTGGTAGTGGGGTATCAACTAGCACCACCCCACCTTTAATATTTATTAATGCACCCGCAAATAGAGTGAATAAATCACTCGGTGCAACAATATTGGCGCCATTTCTAAAGTGTGAGGTAGTGAGTATTAGTCCTTGCTTTGCCCTCGTAATTGCCACATATGCCAGCCGCATCTCCTCCATACTTTTACGATCACTCCATTGATCACCAAATCTTTCGATGCCAGCTTTTAACTCTTTATTTGTCGCAAAATTAGCAAAATTAATTGTAGGTAACTGCTGGTAATCACCGCGCATGCTGACTGGAATGCTGCCAGCATTTCTTATCCAGTTATCAGATTTTTTGCCAGCATTTGGGAAACTTTTTTCAGCTAATCCTGGGATTGCTACATAATCCCACTCTGCACCCTTGGCGGCGTGAATAGTTAATATCTGCACCACATCACTTCTGACATCAATCTCTGCTGGTTTTAATCCACCCTCTGCCTCCTCTGCAATCTTTAGCCATTGCAAAAAGCCCAACAAGGTTCCACCATTTTTTTCAAATCTAGCAGCCTCATCAAGGAAGCGATCGATATTCTTTTGCCCTTGCTGCCAGCCATCCCTTACCAAAACTTCAGTATCCAAAGATAGGAACTGCTCTACCTCCACAATTGCCTCTGTAATTGAGCCATTTAATTTGCGGCGCAGCGCACGAAGTGAGAGTGCAAATTTGCGGAGCCTGGCTATTCCCTCTTGCGTAAAATTAGGGATTCTAAGATATTTCTTTAATTCCATGGGAGTTAAAATTAATAACTGCTCAAGGGACTCAATAATTGAGCCTGCTGCAAACTCATCCGCAGTTGCCACCACCTCTTTATCTTGCTCCAGTGCCTGCTTTAATTGCTCACCTCTTGAGTAATCATTTGCTCTGGCAAATGATTTAGTAAATCCACCAAGTGCCATCAAATCTCTTGCGCCTAAATTTAAGTAAGGGCCAGTTAATAACCGCATCAAGGCGGTACCAGAATCTGGCATGGTCAAAGTTTTGAGTAAGGCAATAATGTCGGCCACCTCTGGGGTTTGAATTAAGCCACCCACGCCAACTACATCTGTTGGAATTCCTAACTCATTAATAGCAGTTTGAATCGCGGCTATTTGCGATCGATTTCGAACTAATACTGCAAAAGTTGATTTTTTATCAGCTGGCAGTTTTTCACGTTTTTTATCAAACCAGTACTTTGAAAAATAGCTAGCAATCTCCTTTCCTTCTTGAATCTGCGTCTCATAAATCCCACAAATAACCTCACCGGCTTGAGCATTAGGACGTGCCTTTAATTTTGCAATTTTGCTGGTTAGTGAAATTTGATCAATAACTACATTGGCTAGATCCAAAATTGAGTGATCATTTCGCCAAGTAGTGAGCAGCTCATACCTATTTGCTTTGCTATTAAATGATTGTGAAAAGCTATCTAAAGTCTCTGAGCTGGCACTGCGCCAGCCATAGATTGCCTGATTTGGATCTCCAACTGCAGTAACTGGGTGGTTGTCCCCAAATAAATTAGATAGAAATTGAATCTGATTAAAAGAAGTATCTTGGTACTCATCTAACAAAACAACCTTGTATTTATCTCTTTCAACCTTTGCAATATCATCGCCATAATTTGATTTACTCTCTTTGACTAATCTTGCCGCGATAGACATGTGGTCATTAAATGTGAGCAAGCCATTATCTTTTCGCCGCTGATCAAAAGCTGCCACAATCGGCAAAATTGCCAACCGTTGCATCAACTCCTCTTTAAACTCAATTATTGGATTAGTTTGCTTATCAGTAAATTGTGAAATATCAGATAGTAGCTTTTGGGTGTATTCAGTAATCTCTTCAGCTGTTTTATCATTTTCGGCCAGTTGTGTAGATAAATCCATCACCTCTTTGATTACTGAATTTGGTGAGCCATTAATTGGTAGATCATTTCCGGCAAATCTTGCAACCTCTTGTGATGCAAGTTGCCAAGCTGCTGCCTCACCAATTGGATCTACCTCAGCATCTATGCCAATTCGGATCGCGTGTTCAGCTAATACCCGACCAGCGTAGGAGTGGTAGGTGGAAACAGTTAAGCCAGATTCATCTAGATGATCTGGTAGTAATTTTGCACTTTTTAATTGGCGCAGTCTGAGTTTGATTCGCTTGGATAACTCACCTGCAGCTTTGCGGGTGAAGGTAAGGCCAAGTAATTGATCTGGCGTAATTATCGAGTTTGCGACCAGATACAAAACGCGTTGGCTCATCGTCTCAGTTTTTCCAGAGCCAGCACCTGCCACTACTACCGCCGGGGCAAGTGGTGATTGAATGATTGGTATCTGCTCATCCGTTGGCATCTTAAATTGCGGATCAACTGATTGAATTTTCTTCGCAATATCAATCGCTGAGTATTTAATAATCATGGCGTGATCACCGATCTGCCATTAGGTTGAATTGGACAGGAGGATTTAACCGCGCAACTTCGGCAACGATCATTAATAGTGGCGATGAATGAGCTCTTACTCATTTCTAGGGCAATCTGTGAAATCTGTTCACTAACTTCTTTGGCATCAACCTTTGCTTGTACTCGCTCCTGCACACTTTTGACCTTGTGATCTCCCACGTAAATTAATTGCGCTCCATCCACCTCTTGATGATCTAACTTGTTTTTAAATCCATCATTTACTACCGCTAATTGATAACTTTGCAACTGCTTATTGGTGCGAGCATCCTCCTTAGATATTGCAGTTGCACCGGTCTTTAAATCCACGATGTAATACTTATTATCTGCGGTTAATTCAATGCGATCTATTGCACCAGAAACTATTGCCTTACCTAGTTTGAACTCAAATTTCTCCTCAACCGCCACTAGTTTGTTTTTGTTTTCAAGATTCCAGCCATAAAACTTCTTCAGCATCAGTGATGCCCTGCGATACTCATAATCTTTAATCCAACCTTGATTCATATCAATTAAACTCCACGCGCCCTTCAACTTAGATTCAAGTTGATCAAGTGATAAGGAGGGATCATCTTTTAATTGCGCCGCAATTACGTGGATCGCACTTCCTAAAACCTGAGCGGTTGAATCAGCATCCCGGCCCCCTGATTGCTCAAGCATCCACTTAAGCCCGCACTCAGTAAAGGATTCAAGTGAGCTAGGAGATATCCGAAGCACCTCTAGATCGGTAATCACCGGTGAGGTGGTAGAGGGTGGTGTGATGCCAACCCAATTTCTTGGCTCTGCTGCCTTTACGCCATTAGTTGCCAAGGTTTTAAGTGCGCGGGTTACAAACTCTGCCTGCTCACCAGTTGCATCCTTGGCCATTCTTCTTAGCTCTGCGACCAATGCTGGTTGAGTAATAGCTCGTTGCCTACTTGAAATCTTTATCTCATCTGGTGCTAATTTTTCAAAGTACCGCGATGGTTGATTATCCTCTTGTGAGACTGCGGTAATAATTAATTTCTCAGTTGCCCGAGATAAGGCAACATTTAATAATCTTTGTTCATCAGCTACTAATCCAGCAGCAGATATTGCATCTAATTGTTGGGCGTTGCTAATTCCGTGGCGAAAGATCTCCACTAATCGCTCACTACCTAGCAGTGAGCCGCGCTGTCTTAGATTGGGCCAACTGCCCTCCTGCATTCCCGCAGCTGCTACATACCGCCACTGCAAACCTTTAGCTGAGTGCACAGTCATTACCGAAACCGCTTCACCTTTTTGCGCAGTGGCGGTGATGCTATCTGACAATATTTTCTCACCCAGTAACTGGTCAATAAACAAAGCTGCACCGCCTCCAAGAAGCCGTTGACTAAACCTTCTTGCCACTTCAAATAAGGTAATGACCGCATCTAAGTTTTGATCAGCCACCGCCCCTGCTCTGCCGCCATCAATGGCTTGCTGTTGCCAAAAAGTTTGGATCACCTCACCCTCATAATTTTTTGCATTACTCCAAATACTCCAAAGCAAATCTGAGATATCTTTTGATTTTGCATAATCTTTTTGAACTTCCTTGATTAAATCATTTATTCGCTTCAGTGGAGTTAATTGCTGCCATGGTAGATCTGGGGTAGAGGTGGTTAGGTGATCAAGGATTAACTGGGTTGAATTTTTTTGATTGCCCTCTTTTTGCTCCTTGGTTAGCGCAATTCGCATTGCACGCAGTGAGATTGCATCCGCCCCAGCAAACTCACCTCTTAATAACTCCTCAATCTGCTCCCAATTTGCTGGAATTAATTTGAGCTGCCCCAAAATGATCTGTGCGATAGTAATAATTGGCTTTATTGCTGGGTTATCAGCTAGTGATAACACCGCTGCATCTATCTCAACTGGAATTGAATTAACTGCAAATGCCCGCGCCAGCGCTGCAACCTGTGCGCCAGGTGATCTAAGAATGACCGCCATTGCAGACCAATTAACCCCATCCCTTAAATGCGCTGCCCTGAATTGATGAGCAATAAAATTTGCCTCATCACTAGCACTTGCCAGCATTACAACATTTTTTTCCGTTATATTTCGATAAACAGTTGGCAGCGTTATTTTGTTTTTAATCCCGGAATCTTCAAGATCGGTAAGCAAATTCTCTGGATCTGCGCCCCGGAATCTGCCAACAGCAGAATCAGGATCTGCAAAAATAACTAATTCATCACCACTTAACAGCTGTAGTAATTTGCGCTGCGCCTTATCTGATTCTTGAAACTCATCAACATAGATAACTTTAAATAATTTGCGATACTTCTGGAGCAATATTTGATTACTTTCAAGTTTTTCAACTGCTTCAATCACAATTTCACTAGGGTCAATGCGGATTATTGAATTTGATGGGGTGAGATCTTTAAGCGCTGAGACCGCTTTATATCTTCGCCAGAAATCACAAATAGCTGGCCAGTATTTTTGTTGATACTTTTTACTAGCAGCCAACAACTCATCAGGTGAACTACCCCGCTCAGTTGCTCGGTTTATAAACTCCCGCAACTCTTTAGCAAATCCTCTGGTGCCAAGTGCTGGGATTAACTCCTTTGGCCAAGATGTTTTACTTAGATCCTTAATATCTTGTGCAAGTAGCTCTCTTATTTGGGCATCTTGTTCAGCGCCAGAGAGCAGTACATACTTTTTGTTTTCACCCGCACTAATATTAATTGGATCATTTAAGATCATAAATGCCAGTGAGTGAAATGTTCTAGCGATCGGCTCATTGACAGTATGTGCTTTAGGATTTGCAGCTGCAATCTGATCCCGTAATTTACTTGCGCTGCTACGGCCGTAGGTAATAGCCAAGATTGAGTTTGGATCTTCCCCGTTGCCAATTCGATTTGCAATTGCTGAAATTAAGGTTGAAGTTTTTCCACTTCCCCCCTTACCCAGTACCAATAACTTTGTGCTGCGATGATTTACTACCGCTTTTTGTTGCTCATTTAAATCATCCGCTGCAATCACCTCACTTTTATAGGCAGCGCGAAGCAACTTAATTTCTGGCGTATTTTTAGGGCTCACCACGTACTTAATTTAACTAGCCAACACCGACATTGCATCGCCAGCCTCACCCATCACAGCTTAAGAGTTCTCGTTTGCTCGCTTTGCTTTAGAGGTATTTCTTGCCCGAGTTGAGCCATCTAAAGTCACCTTTCGAATTCGAACTACCGCAGGGGTTACCTCAACACACTCATCCTCTCGGCAAAACTCCAAAGCACCTTCCATATTTAATTTCTTTGCTGGAATTAATCGCTCTGATTCATCAGTACCAGATGCTCGCATATTTGTTAACTTCTTCTCGCGTACACAGTTAACATCTAAATCCTCATTACGAGAGTTCTCACCAATCACCATGCCCTCATAAACCTCATCCCCTGGCTTCACAAATATCGCACCACGATCTTGGGTGCCATAGAGTGCGTAACTTGTTACTACTCCCATTCGATCTGAAACTAATGAACCAGTTGCGCGAGTGCGCAGCTCACCATGCCACGCCTCATAACCATCAAATACATGGTGAAGTAATCCAGTTCCTCTGGTCTCAGTTAAAAACTCAGTTCTAAAACCAATTAAGCCACGGGAGGGAACTCGGTAATCAAGACGGATCCAACTAGTGCCATGGTTAACCATCTGCTCCATCCGACCCTTGCGAAGTGCCATTAATTGGGTAATTACACCTAAGTACTCCTCTGGTGCGTCAATTGATAACCGCTCCATTGGCTCATGCACCTTGCCATCAATTATTTTGGTAACAACCTGCGGCTTACCAACAGTTAACTCAAATCCTTCGCGCTTCATAATCTCAACTAGCACTGCAAGTTGCAGCTCACCTCGCCCCTGCACCTCCCAAGTGTCAGGACGTTCGGTATTTAACACCCGGAGTGAAACATTTCCTACCAACTCAGAATCTAATCGTCCTTTCACCTGACGAGCGGTTAATTTATTTCCACTCTTGCCAGCCAAAGGTGAGGTATTAATACCAATAGTCATCGAAATACTTGGCTCATCCACAATAATTAATGGCAACGCATGTGGATTTTCTAAATCAGCAAGTGTTTCACCCAAAGTGATGGATTCAATTCCAGCCACCGCAATAATGTCGCCTGGGTGAGCCTCATCTGCTGGCACTCGCTCAAGTGCTTCAGTCATTAATAACTCAGATACTTTTACGCGCTGCGTGCTGCCATCAGTTTTAATCCAGGTAACTGATTGGCCTTTTTTTATAACACCCTCACGTACTCGACAAAGGGCAAGCCTGCCTAAGAAAGGAGATGAATCTAGGTTGGTTACATGTGCTTGCAGCGGTGCACCTTCATGGTACTGCGGTGCTGGAATTGCAGAAAATATCGTTTCAAATAAAACATCTAAGTTTTCCTCTTTTGGCATGCCACCATCTGCGCACCGTTCAAGTGAGGCTCTGCCAGCTCTGGCTGATGCGTAGACAATTGGAAACTCAATTTGATCCTCATTGGCATCTAAATCTAAAAATAATGCATAAGCCTCATCAACCACCGCTGCAATTCTTGAATCTGGGCGATCTACTTTGTTAATTACTAATATGACTGGCAGATTTTTTTGTAATGCTTTTCTTAAAACAAATCGAGTTTGTGGCAAAGGACCTTCGGAGGCATCAACTAATAAAATAACGCCATCAACCATCTCTAATCCGCGCTCAACTTCGCCGCCAAAATCTGCGTGCCCTGGGGTGTCGATGATATTTACAATGGTATTTCCACGTTTTACCGCAGTATTTTTTGCCAAAATAGTAATTCCTTTTTCCCGTTCTAAATCCATGGAATCCATCATTCGCTCTTGACCCTCATCTTGTTTTTTATGAGCCGCAAACGCCCCAGATTGCCAAAGCATGGCATCAACCAAAGTTGTCTTGCCATGATCAACGTGAGCAATGATTGCTACGTTTCTAAGATTCTCCCGTTTTTTAACTGGCAGATCTTTTAAGTGTGCTTGTTTTTTAGACATTAAACCTAAACTCCACTACATCACCATCTGCCATCACGTAATCCTTACCCTCCATGCGCACCTTGCCATTGGCGCGGGCTTTCACCATTGATCCAGCAGTAACTAATTCATCAAAGGCAATAATCTCTGCCTTAATAAATCCTTTTTGAAAATCGGTGTGAATCACACCAGCAGCAGCTGGAGCGGTATCACCTTTATGAATCGTCCACGCCCTGGTCTCTTTCGGACCTGCGGTGAGATATGTCTGTAATCCTAATGTATTAAATCCAACTCTTGCTAATGTAGTTAATCCTGGCTCTATTAATCCAATTGATTTAAGCAATTCCAGCGAATCCACCTCATCTAAATCAGCTAATTCAGCCTCAGTTTTTGCATCCAGAAATATCGCCTCTGCTGGTAGGACCAATGCCGCTAATTCAGAACGTAATTGAGTATCACCTAATTCAGCTGCATCCACATTAAATACATACAAGAATGGCTTGGCGGTGAGCAGTTGCAACTCTTTAATTGCATCAATATCCACCTTGCTGCCACGCAGAAGTTGGCCTTGATTTAATATTTCCGCCGCTGACTTTGCAGCTGCCAAAACTGGCACCTTCTCCTTAATCGTGCGCACCTCTTTTTCAAGACGTGGGATCGCCTTTTCTAAAGTTTGTAGATCTGCTAAACAAAGTTCAGTATTAATTGTCTCCATATCTTTTTTAGGATCAACATTGCCATCAACATGGACTACATCACCATCTTTAAAAACTCTAATCACTTGGCAAATCGCATCTGACTCTCTGATATTTGCTAAAAACTTATTTCCAAGCCCTGCGCCCTCAGAGGCACCCTTAACAATTCCGGCGATATCAACAAAGGAGACAGCAGCTGGCAAGATTTTTTCGGAGGAAAATATTGTGGCCAACACTGCCAGCCTTGGATCTGGCACACCCACCACACCAACATTGGGTTCAATAGTGGCAAAGGGGTAGTTGGCAGCTAGGACATTATTTTTAGTCAGCGCATTAAATAGGGTGGATTTACCCACATTTGGCAGACCGACGATTCCGATTGAAAGGCTCACGAGGGGTTAAGCCTACGCAAGATTGTCAGTACTTCCTGCCACTATAACCCCATGCCCGCCTCGATCATCTCACTGCTTATCGGCCTAGCAGCCGGAGTAGCAATTGGATACCTATTTAATGCCGTAAGAAATAAAAACAAAGGGGGTGATAGCACCCTGCTCAATGATTATAAAAAGCAACTAGCAGATGAGCGAAGCAAAACCGAGAACTCAATTAAGTTAACCGCTGAGTTAAATGCAATGAAGTCAACAGTTGAAAAACTATCCAACCAATCAGTTGAGGCTAATCGAATTAGAACCCAAGCTGAAGCAAAACTTGAGACCACAATTAATGAGATGAGACGGGCAAGTGAGTCAATATTTGATGAAACTAAAAAAATTGCAGGTGCACTCTCCAACAGTCAGTCTCGCGGAAAATTTGGTGAGGCGCAATTAGAGTTACTTTTGCAATCAGCAGGGTTGCGTGAAGGTCATGAGTACAGCCGGCAAAAATCCACCACCGATGCTGATTCATCAGGAATTCCAGATATCACCGTAAAAATGCCAGGGGGCAGCGCCATATTTATTGATTCAAAATTTCCTTTTGATCGATTTCTAGATGCCTTTGGCACTGAGATAGAAAATGAACGCAATGATTTTTTAGCGCAGCACACAAAAGATCTTCTTAAACATGTGGAGGCTTTAGCCAAGCGTGGTTATCACAAATCTGCTGGATCACCTGATTTTGTGGTTTTATTTGTGCCATTTGAAACTTTATTAGCCGAAGCTTTACGAGTTGACCCGGCATTTTTAGAAAAAGCATTTAAATTAAATGTCACCATCGCTACCCCAACCTCAATGATGGCCTTACTGCGCACCATTGGTTATATCTTTACCAGAAATAAATTAGCAGATAACGCCGATGAGATTCAAAAGGTGGCAAATACCTTCCTTAAAAATATTACCTTGCTGCATGGAAAGATTGTGGCGGTGGGTAAGGCAATCTCATCAACTGCAAAGGCGTATGAGGATTTAATTCCTACCGCTGAAAAAACTGTATTAAATCCAGCAAGGCGCATTCATAACCTAGGAGTTGCTGGTGATAAAGAAAAATTAGCAATTGAGTACCCAGATGCACCCGGTGATGTAAGGGAGTTAAAGGCGATCTCTGCCGATGATGATTTTATTGAGGTAGAGGAAATTGAAGGTGGCAAAGATGAGTAATTTACCGATTAGCTCACCAATTAAAGGGCCGGGCTTAACTAAGCCAGGGGTAGTAGTCCTGCAGTTTTTGATAATCTTTTTATTTGCTGCGATTGAATTAATTTTTCGCTCCTCCTTAGGAATCATTACCTGCCTTGCAATCTGGATTGCATTCTTTGGTGGTATTTACTTGGGCCGTACTGGCACTTCCTATGTAACTGCAGTCGCCCCACCAGTTTCACTACTGCTTACCTGCCTTATCTTGCTGCCAACTATTGGCGGCTCATCCTTTGCGCCAACTAAGTTGCTAATTGATCTAGTTACCGCCCTAGCGGCAGTCTCCTTTTATCTACTCACCGGTGCTGGGATAACTTGGTTTGTCTGGTTTAAAAAGGAGCGTAACCAAGATAATCAATCACTTTCCGGCAGCTTTTAATTCCTTTCGCAGCTCTACCGGCAGTGAAAAAAGTAGATGCTCCTCAGTTGCAGTAATTGTTTGCACATCAGCAAATCCACGCTTTGCCAGCCAATCAAGTAAATCCTTAACCAATATCTCCGGTACTGATGCCCCACTTGAAACCCCAACTGTTGTAACACCGCTTAGCCATTCCTCTTTGGCCTCAGCGGCAAAATCAATTAAGTAAGCAGCTTTCGCGCCATACTCAAGTGAGACCTCAACTAAGCGCACTGAGTTAGATGAGTTTTTCGAGCCAACAATTAAAACTAGATCTGCCTTTGGTGCAATCTCTTTGATCGCAACCTGGCGGTTCTGGGTGGCGTAGCAAATATCATCGCTCGGTGGGTCAATTAGATTTGGAAAACGTTTCCTAAGCTCAGCAACTGTGGCCAAGGTTTCATCCACACTTAAAGTAGTTTGTGATAACCAAGCTACTTTATTCTCATCTCGCACCTTTATATTTTTAATACTCTCAATACCATCTACTAATTGAATGTGTTTAGGTGCTTCCCCGGCAGTGCCATCAACCTCTTCGTGGCCTTCGTGGCCAATTAATAAAATATCGTAATCATCGGCGGCAAATCTCTTTGCTTCATGATGGACCTTAGTTACCAATGGACAGGTGGCATCAATAGTTTTTAGATTTCGCTCCGCGGCACTTTGATGAACCGCTGGTGAAACACCGTGGGCGGAGAAAACAACTATCGCACCCTCTGGAACCTCATCAGTTTCATCAACAAATATTGCGCCCCGTTCCTCTAAGGTTTTCACCACATATTTATTGTGCACAATTTGCTTTCGCACATAAACCGGTTTTCCATAAAGATCTAAAGCTTTTTCAACAGTAACCACAGCGCGATCAACACCTGCGCAGTAGCCACGGGGGGCGGCAAGTAGTACCTGCTTTTTACCGGCTGTGCTCATGGGCTTATCCTAATTGATCATAGAAAGTGAGTAGATTTACCCCTATGCCACCAGAGTTTACCTACCAAGATCTACTGCCAATTGGTGAGGACAAAACCGAGTATCGGTTAATTTCCAAAGCCGGGGTAAGCAGCTTCACTGCAGATGGCCGGCAATTCTTAAAGATTTCAAAGGATGCAATCAGTGAATTAACCCAGGTTGCGATGCATGATATTTCACATTATCTGCGCAGTGAACATCTTGCGCAGTTATCTGATATTTTAAAAGATCCAGAGAGCTCACCTAATGATCGATTTGTAGCAACTGATCTTTTAAAAAACGCCAATATCTCAGCTGGTGGCATCTTGCCGATGTGCCAAGACACTGGAACTGCAATTGTGATGGGTAAAAAAGGGCAGCAGGTATTAACGCAGGAGAAGGATGAAATCTCAATCTCCAGAGGCGTTTATGAGGCTTTCACTAAATTAAATCTGCGTTACTCCCAATTAGCACCAGTTACTACCTGGGAGGAGAAAAACACTGGCAATAATTTGCCAGCCCAAATCGAGATCTACTCCGATACTGATCATCCAGATGAGTACAACTTCTTATTTATTGCCAAAGGTGGCGGCAGTGCTAATAAATCTTTTTTATATCAAGAGACTAAAGCGGTATTAAACCCCACCTCATTTATGAGTTGGCTAGAGGAAAAACTTCGATCCCTGGGCACCTCCGCCTGTCCGCCTTATCACCTAGTAGTAGTAATCGGTGGCACAAGTGCTGAGTACACGGTTAAGGCAGCAAAGCTTGCGAGTACTAAATATTTAGATTCCCTGCCCACAAAAGGAGATGCTAAAACTGGCCATGGTTTTAGGGATTTAGATTTAGAAAAAGAAATATTAAAATTGACTCAAAGAATTGGCATCGGCGCCCAATTTGGTGGCAAGTACTTTTGTCATGATGTGCGCGTTGTCAGGTTGCCCCGTCATGGTGCCTCCTTGCCAATTGCGATTGCAGTTTCTTGTTCGGCAGATCGCCAAGTGAAGGCGAAGATCACCAAAGATGGCATCTTTATTGAAAAGCTTGAGACCGATCCAGCTCATTTTTTGCCAACTGCGACCAATGAAGATTTAGATGGTCCAGAGATAAATATTGATTTATCAGTGCCTATGGCTGATATTTTGGCTCAACTATCAAAGTATCCAGTTAAAACTAGGGTTAATTTGAGCGGCACATTAGTAGTTGCCAGAGATTTAGCCCATGCCAAATTAAAAGAGTTATTAGATGGTGGAAAACCACTTCCAGATTACTTTAAGAAGCACGCAGTTTATTACGCAGGGCCGGCCAAGACGCCCGCAGGTTATGCCTCTGGCTCCTTTGGTCCTACTACTGCTGGACGAATGGATTCATATGTTGAACAGTTTCAAGCAGCGGGTGGTTCTTTAATTATGCTGGCAAAGGGAAATAGATCTGAGATGGTTTCAACAGCTTGTAAAAAGTATGGCGGCTTTTACTTAGGATCAATTGGTGGTCCAGCAGCCAGACTTGCCCAGGATTGCATCAAAAAGGTTGAGCTTTTAGATTATGAAGAGTTGGGTATGGAGGCGATTTGGAAGATTGAGGTGGCAAACTTTCCAGCTTTTATAATTATTGATGATAAAGGAAATGATTTTTACGCCCAAACCCGAAAGCCATTAAATATTGGGAAAAAACCTACCTAGTTAAAATCCTCTAGTACCATCTTGATCTCTTAAACTTGCTCCACGCCTTACATGGTGTCTCATATCGCTCTTCAATATATTTAAGTCCCCAAGTAATTTGTGTTACTGGATTGGTTCGCCAGTCAGTACCGATTATCTCCATCTTGGTAGCTGGTAGAGCCTGCGGGATGCCATGGGCGCCAGTTACTTTATTTCTTGCTTGGTAATTCCAATGACTCTCTTTAATCCATAATTGATCAAGGCAGGTGAACTGTTCTTCTGACCATTGATACTTCGCGGCAATTATCTCTCTGGCAACCTCTCTAGCGCCATCAGCTTGGCGGGCCAATTCAACCTTGCGAGCAGCAACTGAGATCAGGGCCATGGATGAGGCATCAACAGTTTTCACCGAATCTAACTCAAGTAGGGATGGGTTGGGGTCGATCTGCTCCTCCAGGGTGGTAGGGAAGCTAGCTTCAAGATTTGCTCCCGCGATTGGGATGGAGACTGAAACCTGTAGATTGCTAGTTGCATAAGCTGGCTCGGAAATACTCATGAAGAAGGCAAGGCAGGCAGCAGCGATCGACAGGCGGCGCACCCTTGGTGCGGGCGCAGGTATACCTTTCACCTTCATGATCACCCTTTCCTTACTGCCCTAACTGCTAATTAAGGCTCCTAGAACTGGTTCAGAGTGTCAGCCAGGGGTAGGGGGGGCAACTTTATAGAGGCGTGTGGCGCGATTATAATTATATTCACAGGTAAAACCAATAAAGAAACTGCAGGTCAGAAACGGTGAAGTCCGATTTATCCGAAATGTCGCGAGAGAGGTGTAAATTAACTGGTAAAGCTAATTGGCTCCTCTAGCAGCTCAGTTACCAGGGCAGCGATCTGAGATCGCTCACTTCGAGTCAAGGTGATATGGGCAAAAAGTGGATGCCCTTTTAGGGACTCAATCACAGCGACCACCCCATCATGGCGGCCCACCCGCAGATTATCCCGTTGGGTGATGTCATGGGTTAAGACCACCCTGGATCCTTGGCCAATTCGAGAGAGCACCGTCAACAAAACCCCTCGTTCTAGGGATTGGGCCTCATCAACAATTACAAAGGAGTCATGCAAAGAACGTCCGCGGATATGGGTAAGGGGTAGGACCTCAATTAACCCTCGCTCCACCACCTCATCAATTACCTGCTGACTTACCAACGCCCCCAAAGTATCAAAGACTGCTTGGGCCCAAGGTGACATCTTTTCATTCTCAGTCCCAGGAAGGTAGCCAAGCTCTTGGCCACCAACTGCGTAAAGCGGGCGGAAGATAACTACCTTTTTATGTAAACGTTTTTCTAGCACCGCCTCTAGCCCAGCTGATAACGCCAACGCACTTTTTCCAGTTCCAGCCCGGCCACCTAAGGAGATGATTCCGATTTCATTGTCCAACAAAATATCTAACGCCACTCGTTGTTCGGCGCTTCTACCATGTAAACCAAATGCTGCCCGATCACCTCTTACCAATTGCAAATGTCTATCTGGTGTGACTCTGGCTAGGGCGCTACCCTTTTCAGAGTGCAACACAATTCCGGTATGGCATGGGTGAGTCTTTCCTAACTCATGTGCGATTTTATCTTGCGCATACAGTGAATCAATAATTGTTGAACCCACACTCTCCTCAACCATTCCGGTCCAGCCACTGCTACTTGCTAATTCAGCTCGATACTCCTGCGCTTCAACTCCAACTGATGCAGCTTTTACTCGAAGTGGTAGATCCTTAGTAACTAAGACAACCTTTCGGCCATCTGCCATTAGGTTTTTTGCAATTGCTAAAATCCTGGAATCATTTGAACCATCTCGCAAAAATCCAGATGGCAGCTTTGAAAGATCTGAATGGTTTAATTCAACTGATAATGAGCCACCTTCATCATTAATACTTATTGGTTGATCCAACCGGCCACTTTTCACTCGCAACTCATCAAGAGCGCGCAGGGCGGCCCGGGCAAAGTAGCCAAGATCAGGATGATCTCGCTTGGTCTCTAACTCACCAATAACGGTGATTGGAATGATCACTTCATGTTCGGCAAATCTACTAAGCGCAGTTGGGTCAGCCAGCAGTACTGAGGTATCTAAGACGTAGGTAATCCGAGCGAGCAGTGGATTACTTGCCACCGACTTTAAGACAATAGATTCACTAGCCAATTATTGTCATCGCATTCTGTTTAGTTGGGGTTTGCAGGTTTTGGAAGATAAGACAAACGATAAATTATTAAGCCTAAAATTAGGTACCAACACGCAAGGGCTAAGGGTAAAGTTTAGATTAACCCTCCTACCACCTGCCGGATTTAACCCGCCGTTCTATCCAGATCGAAGCCACTGGCAGGGTGCCAGCTAGCAAAAATAGCCCAGTTGAAAGCAGTGATTTTCGTTTGGCAATGCAAAGAATTAGGGCAGCGATGAGATAAACCGGGTAGGTGAATCCATGCACAATTGGGATCCAAATAAATTGCTCATAAAAACTCTTATCGCTAACTAAGTACTTAGCTGGCATATATAAGAACCAAAGCAAGAGCGACATCGCCCCTGCCCAGAGCGCCCAGAAGCGGAAAAAGAGAATTATCTTGTTCACTTTTTCAAACCCACTTTCGTATTTTTCTTTACCCGCCTGTTAGCTGAATTATTAACCCTATCGCCTCTTGCCCTAAATTGTGGAAAGGCAGGTGCAATCATAAGTAGCAGCCCCATAAACCACCAGACCACCACATATGAAATGTGTTGCCAGTAAAAACCCGGAAGTCGCTGGGAGATCTGTCCTGAAGGGATGAGTGAGAGATTTGATATTTGCCCAGATATTTTTTCAGATTTTAAGACTATATACCCATCATATAAAAAGGGATTCTCCTTGCTTACCACCAGCGCTGGATCTATTCGGGGTAACTCACCTGGCTTAGCAAATGCTCGATCAACATTTTGCCGTGGATAGATCCGGCCGGTTATTGATACCGCCCCCGTTATCTCACCACCTTGTTGATCTAGAATTGCTCTGGCAACTAGTACGCCATGGCCTGAACTTAGTTTTAATAACCTCACATCAAGATCTGCAATCTTTTCATCGGCAATCTTTTGATCGCGGGCAATATATATTGCTGAGTAATTACCCTCTGCTGAAATAATTCTATTTACCGCCTTTATTGGCAGATTCTTCCCCGCCGATGCCACCTGCTCTAGGGGAATTAGCGGCTGATCTGGCTGGGGAGCTGTGACTACATTCAAATCTTGTGCCCGGTGTAACTGCCACATCCCTAATTCAAAGCAGCTATAGATTAAAAGTAACCAAGTAATAAGTAGGCCAGTGGTTTTTAAGATCTTCATGACAATTGGGAGAAACTACTCTTGATCTTTGCGGTCAACTAATCTCTTATATCTGCGATAAAAACTAGTAAGCAAGACCACCATTGCTAGGGTTAAAAAAATCATGGTCAGGGAGCCAGCAACTCCCATATCGAAACTTATGCTCTCATCCATGATCACTCCTTTTGAGGAACTACTTAAGATAAGCCTACTTACCTGTTGTGAATTAGTTCTACACTTATCCCTGTGATACATCCCAAAGTATTAGCCGATCCTGCACTGCGCCAGCGGTATGGGATCAAAGATCTGCCTAAAAGCCGCAATTGGCTTCTGGGCGTGCTAATTGGAATTGTTGCGGCCTGGTTTGCGTGGAGTGGGTATAACGCAGCAAATCCTGCAGTCAGATCTGAGTTAGTTTCATTCAAAATTATTGATGCACAAAGTATTTCCATTACCTACAAAATAACTGTAAGAGATATTTCGATTGATCACAACTGCGCGGTTGTTGCCAGAGATATTGATAAAAATGTTGTCGGTGAAGTTACGGATCCAATGCCAGTTGACGCACTTATGGTGGGGGCAAACCTTCGCACCCTGACGATCCCTACCCGATTACCTGCAGTAAATGCAGGAATTTCTAGTTGCCAGTAATATTGCGCACTTATGAACCAACCAACTCAAACCTGGCTTACCCAGGAAGCAGCAGATCGTCTAGCAGCAGAGCTTGCTGAGCTAGAGGGTCCACTTCGCGCGGAAATAATTAAAAAGATTGAAACTGCAAGAGCTGAGGGTGATTTAAAAGAAAATGGTGGCTACCACGCAGCCCGGGAAGAACAAGGAAAAATTGAGGGCAGAATTCGTCAACTAAAACATATGCTCGAGCATGCTCACATCGGCACACCACCAGCTAGTGAATCAGGGGTAGTAGGTCTTGGCATGTTAGTAACAGTTGATATTGCAGGTGATGAAATTAAGTTCTTGCTTGGCTCTAGAGAGATCTCAACTAGTGATGTTGATGTTTACTCCGAAAAATCACCACTGGGGGCTGCAGTTCTTGGCGCAAAAGTGGGGCAAACAGTTAAGTACACCGCGCCAAATGGCAAGCAAGTAGAAGTTGGAATTCTAGAGGCTAAACTTTTTTAATTACTTTTTAGCGGCGTTGTTGTACTTGCGAATACTTAGTGGAATAAAAATAGCCATAATTAAAATCATATAAATTACTGACATTTGCAATGGATTCTCACTTGGAAATGAGCCAGCAGTCGCGCCAAATTGATTTTCAAGTCCAAATAACTCTCGACAAGCTGCCACCATGGTAGAGACTGGATTCCACTCCGCCACATACTGCAGCGGCTTAGGCATGCCAGTGGTTGGTGCAAAGGCATTTGATAAAAAAGTGAGTGGGAAAACTACTATGAAGGTGGCATTAGTTGCCACTCGCTCCTCTCTAACTGACAAACCAATTAAAACTCCGATCCAAGACATCGCAAAACCAAAAACTAATAGGAAAACAAAACCTAGGAAAACCTTAAACAAAGAGGAGGTTGGTCGCCATCCCACTGCATATCCGGCAACTCCCATTGCGGTTAAGACCACAACATTTAAAGCACCATCTCCTAAGGTTCTGCCAATTACCACTGCAGATCGTGAAATGGGCAGTGATCTAAATCGATCGATTAATCCTTTTTGCATATCAGCAGCTAAGCCAACTGCGGTTCCTGCCAAAGTGAAGGCAACTGTTTGTACAAATATGCCGGGCATAAGTAACTGCACATATCCACCTGGCTGACCAGTATCAATTGAGCCACCAAATACATATCTAAA
>SHVD01000049.1 GCA_009691185.1 Candidatus Nanopelagicaceae bacterium
CATACCGTCAAATCTTATTGTTAGCCAGAGGTAGCTTTTGCCACTTAAGCCTTATATCCAATGTGAACTGCGACAATTCCGAAGGTAAGGTCCTGCCAAGCCACAGATTTCCACCCGCATTCACGCATTATTAAGGCTAACCCTGCCTGGTCTGGCCAAGCCCGAATTGATTCAGATAGGTAGATATATGCAGCAGGATTTTTACTTATTCGCTTCGCAACTATTGGAAGTGCTTTCATTAAATAATTTAAATATGCTCGCCTAAAAATTTTATTAACTGGATGAGAAAACTCTGCTACTACGATTCTGCCGCCAACTTTTGTTACTCGCAAAGCCTCTCTAAGTGCACTATTAGAGTTGGCTGTATTACGAAGTCCAAAAGAAATAGTTGTAACATCAAAAGTGTTTTCACTAAATGGTAATTTCAACGCATCACCTTGTACAAATTTAATATCCTTATGTTGCCTGCGACCTTGATCTAACATTCCGGCTGAAAAATCTAGCGCTGTTACTTCAGCACCTTTATCCACCAAAGGTCTTGATGATGATCCAGTTCCGGCTGCAATATCCAAAACTGTCATACCAGTCTTGGGAGCAATGATGCTGGTCACAGTCTTACGCCAAGCCTTACTTCTGCCCAAACTTAACAAGTCATTTAAAAAATCATACCTACTTGCCACGCCATCAAACATTTTTGATACATCATCAGGATCTTTGTTCAGATTAGCACCGGCCATGCCCCTATTCTCTAGGCAGTAGGCTGTACACACAAATCACACAAACAGATAGGCATAAATTTCATCATGTCGGTTTTAATTACTACCGAAATGTTGGGAGAGCATCCAACATTATCCTCGATGAATACTGATTTAGATTTAACTAGCGCATGGATAAGAAGTGGTGATGGGTTGGTAGGTTTTGGGGAGTATAAAAAATTTATTGTTACCGGAGAAGACCGTTTTGATCAGGCACGAGTGTGGTGGAATAATCAACTTTCAGAGTTTAAAATAAATAATAATGTCCACGGTAGTGGCACTGGGCCATTACTTTTTGCATCATTCGCATTTAATTCAAGTTCACCATCTTTTCTGGTAATCCCAGAGATTGTGTTGGGGCAAAAAAACGGCAAATCTTGGATAACTTGGATTGGTGATAAAAATCAACCCAGTTTAGAGAAAATTAGTAACTCCTCAATTAGTGGTGAGATTATTTGGCAAGATGCAGCTAAAGGTGAAGAAGTTTGGCGGCAGCAGGTAACTAAGGCGATCACTGCAATCAAAGATGGTCTGGTAGAAAAAGTTGTGCTGGCACGCGATTTAACCGCTACCTCTACCAAGGAAATTAATGCTCGTAGTTTGCTGCAACGACTTGAGATTGAGTACCCATCCACATGGTTATTTCTTGTTAACGGGCTAGTGGGTGCCACTCCAGAGCTATTAGTCAGATTAAATAAATCATTAGTAACTTCCAGAGTATTAGCTGGAACTATTCGTAAATCGGGTAATGAAGATAGAGATTTGGCATTAGCAGCTTCCCTTGCAAAATCTTCAAAGGATTTAGAGGAACATGAGTATGCAGTCAAGTCTGTAGCTGATGGCCTTGCACCATTTTGTTCATCAACAAATGTTCCTGAATCACCATTTGTTTTACATCTAGCCAATGTCATGCATCTTGCTACCGATGTCACAGGGGTTTTGAACAGCAGTGCAAGGCAGGCAGATATCTTTACGCTGATAGAACAGCTGCACCCATCTGCAGCAGTTTGTGGAACACCAACTGAGGTGGCAAAAAAATATATCTCACAACTTGAACAAATGGATAGAGGCCGTTATTCAGGCCCAGTTGGTTGGATTGATGCACAAGGTGATGGTGAGATTGCTATTGCTTTAAGGTGCGGCTTGCTTTCAGAAGATCGAAAATCAATCAGAATTTTTGCTGGTTGCGGAATAGTTGCTGATTCAAATCCTGAGAAAGAGTTTGCAGAAAGTCAATCTAAGTTAATACCAATGCGCACTGCACTGGATACCCTCTGAGTTATTTGTTTTAAATTATCAGCATTAGTTGATCTAGTCGGCACTTTTACAATTACTACCTCTAACCCAACAATAGGCTTAGACAGTTGCAGTTGTAATCCGTTCAAATCGCTTACAGTTGTAGATTTAACGCCGAAACCTGTTGCGACTTTTTCTAAATCTAAATTATGTGGCGTGCCAAATAATTGATCAAAATTATCTGCATTAGCTTGTGGCAGGGTAGAAAAGATGCCACCACCATTATTATCAAGTACAAAGATGCGAATATTTTCACCTGATCTATTAACTAATGCAGAGATGTCATGCAAGAAGGTTAAGTCACCAAGAATTGCGCTGGTATTTTCAAACTTTTTAGCTATTCCGAAAATTGTTGAAATATTGCCATCGATTCCAGAAAGACCTCGATTACTAAATACCAGCAATCCTTTGCGTGGTTTACAAAAGGCTTCAATATCCCTGATCGGTCTTGATGACCCAACAAATAAAGCAGTTTCACTTGGTAACAATTGACAGATACTGATTACTGCTAATTGCTCTGACCAACCAACACTTGCAATTTCAGTTTCTGCAACAACTGCTGCTTTTTGCCAAAGGGTTGAATCACTCTTTTGGCTGGTAACTTGGTTTGGAAGTGAGGTAAGAATTAAATCTGCCTCGCGCTTATTATCAATATCAGCAACTCTAGGATCAATTATCACCAGGTTTTTACAATGATTTATAAATGTATTTGTGCTCCGAGAAAGTGTTGTCCGCCCAATTACAACTATATTTTCCGGAGTTAATTTGTCAGCAATTTTTGGATCGGTAAGAAAAAGTGATGAGTGGGCAATTGCTTGTGGAAATGAAATTGGATCTTCGGATATAACTGGCCAGTTTAATTCTCCTGCAAAATCATTAATCTCATCGAGTGTGTAACCGGCACGATCATGGCCAATAATTAATACCCCTGTAGATAAATCCAGCCTTCCGCCTATTTTATTTGAATAATTTGGGCGAGTGATTTTTACACCCACCAACCAATCGTTTTTCTCTTCACTAATCAGTGGCTCATCAAATTGAACATTAAGGTGCAGTGGCCCATCAGTGAGTAGCGGTTTTAAATTTATATCTGTCGATAAATCATGAGTTTTGACTGCAGAAAAAATATCCACTTGATTCGTAGTTTGATTAGCGCCAGTCTTTCTAAGACGCGCAGGACGATCAGCAGTGATAATTAGTAATTTACTACTGCTATGCAGTGCTTCTAATGCTGCTGGATGAAAATTAGCTGCAGCAGTTCCACTTGTACAGATTACTGCCACATAATTATTACTAGCTTTGGCTATTCCTAAAGCGAAAAATGCAGCACCACGTTCATCAATTTTTATATGCAAATCAATTATTTGCTTACTTGATGCTTCACCTAATGCGATTAGAAAGGGTGCGTTACGTGATCCTGGGCAGACCACAAAGTCACTGACCCCTGCCTCAATTAATTGTCTGAGAAGTGAGTGGGCCAATTTAGTTGAATTACTCAAGTTAGCCCCCCTTCGTAAACTGCATTTACCCTATCTTGCCACCAAATTTGCCTATCATTGCCAACCTTTAATTCACTTATCCGATCTGGAATTATCTTTTGATTCTTGATTACTCCATCAGATGCTACAAGTGGAGTACTTGTTACATCCTCTTGAAGTAGTGCAACTGTTCCCAATCCACATGGGCCGTAGAGATTGGGAACTAACGATGCAAGTGCTAAACCATGAGATATTCCAATACTGCTATCTAAGGCACTTGAAACCACGATCGGTAATTTTATCTTTTCAATAATACTTAAAGCAGCAGCGATACCACCGATTGGCGCCCATTTAATGATTGCCACATCGGCAACCTCTTTAAGTTTTGTGAAATCACCGTTTAGATATTTTCTAATTGATTCATCGACTGCAATCTTTATATTAATTCTTTTTCTAAGTAATTTAAGATCTGCTATATCTATGCATGGTTGCTCAACATAATCAATAACACCAGTAAATTCACTCTCATAATTTTGTATATTTGCAACAGCTTCTTCCAAAGTCCAAGCGCCATTTGCATCAATTCTAATTTTGGCACTGGGGGTGAGTCTTATTACCTCAGCTAATATCGCCCGATCATTTTCGTAATCTTTAACCTTAATTTTTACTGTGCTGCAGCCAGCAAAACCTTTGAGTATGCCTGCTACCTCATTGACGGAAACATTTGGAATTGTTGCATTAATTGGAATTACATCTCTACTCCCTTTTGGGGTGTTGATTGTGGCTGATTCAATTGCAGCTTTAAGCCAAGTGGCGGACTCTTTATTTTCATATTCAATGAAGGGTGCGAACTCACTCCACCCAGCCGGTCCTTCAAATACTGCTACTTCTCGAATCTTTAAACTACGAAAATTAGATTTAACGGGCAATGCAACTACTTGAAGTTGATACGGAAACATTACTTAAGGTCGTTTAGGAAATTTATTAAAATTTGGTTCACGCTTTTCTTTAAAGGCGTTTCTACCTTCTTGGCCCTCCTCTGTTAAATAAAACAACATAGTTGCATCCCCTGCTAATTGTTGAATCCCAGCTAAACCATCATCTGCAGCATTAAGGCTTGCCTTTAGTAGGCGCAGCGCCATTGGTGAGTGGCGCAACATCTCTCGCGCCCAAGAAACAGTTTCAGCTTCTAATTCTTTAACTGGCACTACTGCATTCACTAATCCCATATCTAAAGCCTCTTGTGCGTTGTATTGTCGACACAAAAACCAAATTTCCCGAGCTTTCTTTTGCCCGACATGCGCAGCAAGTAAACCTGCACCATATCCACCATCAAATGAACCAACCATTGGACCGGTTTGACCAAACTTTGAATTCTCAGCTGCAATTGTTAAGTCGCAAACTACATGCAACACATGTCCTCCACCTATTGCCCAGCCAGCAACCATTGCTACAACTGGCTTTGGAGTTCTTCGTATTTGAACCTGTAGATCTAAAACATTTAGTCGGCCAATTCCTTTTTTACTCAGCGCGTCATCACCTAAATATCCATCGTCCCCACGAACGTTTATGTCACCGCCAGAGCAAAATGCCTCATCTCCTGCACCGGTAAAAATAATTACACCGACTTGATCATTATCTCGCGCGAGATTAAATGCTTCGGCTAATTCAGAAATAGTTTGTGGTCGAAAAGCATTTTGAACTTCTGGGCGATTAATTGTAATTTTCGCCATACCCTCAGCCGTTTGATATTTAATATCAACAAAATTCTCACCACCACTACCCGTTTGCCAGTTAGGGATAACTCTCTCACCTGGCTGTCGCTTAATCGGCTTGCTCAAGATATGCTCCAAAGGTTTAACTAGTATTTAGATAAGAGATAGCCTACGGTGATTATGGGAGAAAAAGAACTGCGTGATTTAATCCCTATTCAGGCTGAGTGGTCAATCCCACAACTGCAGGAAAATTTAGCGGCAGCACTTGAAGGATCAGGCCCTGCACTATCAACTAGTGAGGTTTTAGCAAAAAAAATTGATAAATCAATTGCAATGGTTGTCTCCACCTCTGGCTCAACTGGTGAAGCAAAATCAGTAGCTATCTCATCAGCTGCGCTAATTGCATCAATAAATGCCTGCCATAAATACTTAGGTGCAACTCCGGGAGACAGCTGGTCACTTTTATTGCCAACAAATCACATTGCGGGCTTAAATGTAATTATTAGAGCAACTGCGCTAGGAACAAGAGTTGTCGATAATAGAAATGTTGAAAATTATATTGATACTGATTTTATTTCAATTGTGCCTACCCAACTACATAAAGCATTAACCACCGATACAAAATTGTTAGAACACTTAACTGCAGCTGAGGCAGTGCTGGTGGGTGGTGGGCCAATAAGTGAAAAGATTAAAAAGGATGCTGCGAGTAAACATATTAAAGTTGTCACAACCTACGGCATGACTGAAATGTGTGGAGGTTGCATCTACAATCAAAAGCCACTGGATGGGGTTGAAGTAAGAATCTCGACCTCTGGATTAATTCAATTATCTGGTCCCATGATGGCATCTGGATACCTTTCTACTTCAGGTCAGATAAGTCAGATCGATAAAAGTAGTTGGTTTGAAAGCAATGATTTAGGTGAAGTATCAAATGGCCTGCTCAAAGTTTTAGGTAGAGCTGATGACGTAATTATTTCAGGGGGTGAAAAAATATCACTGGCTCTCGTTGAAGAAATGATTGCAAAAATTTATCCTGCCCAGGATTTGATTACTTTTGCCATGCAGGATGAGGTGTGGGGGCAGCAACTATGTGTTGGCAGCACCTCTGAGATACAGGTTGGAAAATTACGCCAAACTCTTGGTCCAATTTTTACGCCAAAGAAAATATACTTGTTTGATCAGATACCAAAAACAGCAATCGGTAAGTTGGATCGAAAAAAAGCAGGTGAGTTAGCAAAAGGGATGAAGGCGGCAGATGAATAAGTGGATTATTGGTGCCAGAGTTAAAACTCTTCCTGCTGCAGTATCTCCAGTTTTAATTGGCACATTTTATGCATTAGAAGTTAATTGGATTAATGCCCTTCTTGCTTTGGTCGTTTCACTCTCCCTACAAATAGCAGTTAATTATGCTAATGACTACTCCGATGGAGTCCGTGGCACTGACACTGACCGAGTGGGACCAATCAGATTAGTTGCATCAGGATTGGCATCAGCTAAGTCAGTTAAACGTGCTTCCTACATCTCATTTTTATTTGCTGTGGCTGCAGGCAGCTTACTGTCACTCAATATTTCGCTATGGCTAATACCAGTTGGTGGTATTTCTATTTTGGCAGCTTGGGGCTACACCGGTGGCAAACAGCCATACGGATACTTAGGGTTTGGTGAATTTTCAGTCTTTATTTTTTTTGGTTTAGTCGCCACAGTTGGAAGCTACTACGTTCAATCTGAACAATTAAATTGGCAGATACTGTTGCTATCAGTCCCAGTCGGCTTGCTGTCCTGCGCAATCCTGGTTATCAATAACTTACGGGATCTGCCAAACGATGCGTTGGTGAGTAAGCGGACAGTTGCAGTTCGAATTGGAGATATAAACACCCGAAAATTTTTTGCATTTTTGTTAATCACAGCTCAATTGGCAGCACTTAGTGCGATCGGAATTGATCAATTAGTAGTGCTAACTCTTGTTTGCGTACCCTTCACTTACCAAGTTGTTAAGCAAGTTTTAGGTGGGGCAAAAGATGCAGTGCTAATCACTGTGCTGAATAACACTGCCCGCCTACAGTTACTTATGTCAGCTTTAATTGCTACTGCACTTTATATTTAAAAGCAGTAAACTAAGCGCATGATTAGGCTAATCGCAATCTTGGCAACGGTTATAACCATTTACGCTTTTATCGACTGCGCAGTCACGCCTCAAGAAAAGGTAAGAAGGTTTCCGAAGTGGGCCTGGTTATTAATTATCGTATTTACTGGTGGTATTTTTGTAGGCAGTATCGCCTGGTTTGTTGCTGGTAAGCCAAGAAGATCGGGCAAAGGGCGTGGTGGGCCAAGAAAAATTATTCCACCTGACGATGATCCGGACTTTTTAAGAAAGCTATAAACCTGAATATGTATGGCGGCCCGTGCCCCACACATTTATGTAAATATAATTAAATAAAAATGTAGATCCAGCTAGTAGACACAGCCAGGCAGCTTTTTTACCACGCCAACCAATCGTTACACGTGCGTGTAAATACGCTGCATACGCTACCCAAGTAATAAATGCCCAAGTTTCTTTTGGATCCCATCCCCAATAACGTCCCCATGCTGCCTCTGCCCAAATAGCACCAGCAATTACTGAAAAACTCCAAAGCGGAAAAACAAGTGCGATTAATCGATAAGAAAGATTATCCAAAGTTTCTAAAGTTGGCAGATTTATTGCCCAAGCAGGGCGACCAGATTTTTGTTCATATCTATCTAAAATCAAATAAGCAGCAGCGATACAGTTTGCCAGCAGAAAAACACCACCAGAAATAATCGCTGTTGATACATGTATTACTAACCAAGGTGATTTAAGTGCAGGGACAAGTGGTGCACTTGGTCTATATAACAAAGTTACAGCTGTTCCCAGCGTCAATAAAACCGCCAATGAAACTGGTAAACCTAGCCAGCGAAACTTATATTTTTTCAATACAAATAAGTAGGCAGCGGTAAATGCTAGTGCTCCGGTAATTGAAAACTCGTACATGTTGCCCCATGGAACTCTATTTGCTGACATACCTCTAAAAATTACACCGGTAAAAAGTAATAAGAAACCTAAAATTAAGAAAGCAGAGGCAAGTCGTCCTACCCGTTCAGTACGGGTAAAATCTAGAGTTGTTTTCTTTACATTTAGGGCTGGAGTCTTTACCGACCACGCAACCTCAACTGCGTGAAATAAAAATGCTAAGGTGTAAAACAACATTGCTGAGTAAATAAAGTTATTAGAAAGTAAAGCAGCAGAGTTATCGCTCATTACTTAACTCCTTTACTAAGTTGTTT
>SHVD01000050.1 GCA_009691185.1 Candidatus Nanopelagicaceae bacterium
ATTACCTAGTGGTTTGCCCATAGTGACAATATCTGGAACTACATCATGTAATTCAAAACCCCAGAATTTATCACCCACTCTGCCTAAACCAATCTGCACCTCATCACTTACACAGACCCCGCCATTGGCTCTAACTATTTCGAATGCTTGCGCTAAATAGCCTTGGGGTAAAACAATTTGACCTGCAGTGCTGACAATTGCTTCAGAAAAAAATGCTGATAAAGGCTGCTTCAATGAGTTAATACTCTTCTTAAGATTACTCAAGTACTTCTCGGTGGCATTTTTACCAGTAAATTTTCCACGAAATAGATCGGGTAGCTCAGCAACTGCCACATGTGATGGCGCCCCTGCGCCACCTTTACCTAGGAACTTATATGGTGAGATCTCCACAACAGCCTGGGTATGTCCGTGATAGCCATGTTTAAGTGCAACTACTCCTTTTGATTTTGTGGCAGCCCTAGCAAGTCTGATCGCAAGATCATTTGCCTCACTGCCACTGTTTACAAAGAAAACTACTGAGAGTGGATCTGGCAAGCTGCTGGTTAATGCTTTTCCATACTCAATCATCGATTGGTGTAGATATCTAGTATTGGTATTTAGAGTAGCCATCTGTGTGGCGGCAGCAGTTACAACTCGGGGATGCCCATGGCCTACATGGGCGACATTGTTTACTAAGTCTAAATAACTCCTTCCCTGCTCATCAAATAAGTAGGCACCAGAGCCACTAACAATATTTATCGGTTTTTTAAAGTTGAGTGAAAGATTTTGTGGAGCCACAACTCTGCGCTCACTTCTAATACTCTCAGGTGAGATCCGGGCATGTGCGTCGGTGCCAGACTGGATTCCCAAAATTAGATTTGGATTTAGTGAGATTCCACGCCATAAAGAGATCTCATCCTTAGGTGCTACTCCAAGAATATCAATACCCATCCCACAAAGATCTGTGAGCAATTGGAAATGAGTATGAGGTGGCCAACCAACATTCTCCTCTTCCTTACCCATACGGCCAATTAATTCACCAGCTTTTATTTGCTTACCAATCTGCCAACTTGGCATGGAATCAATTGATAGATGACCATAAAGAGTCCAAAATGGAATTCCGTTATCTGTTTTATGGCGCAAAATAACAACTGGGCCATAATCCAAATTGGTTGAGTTGTTATTAAATAACTCAATCACACCATCTAAGGGTGCAAAAACCTCGGTACCTGCTGGCATACCAATATCAACACCTAAGTGAAAGGTTCTGGCATTGTCAGCTACCGGATTAAATGCCTCACCCTGATAGACATTACGATTTTCGCAATAATAACCAATAACCACATCTGCGCCAGATTTAGATTTCAATTCCTCTAAATCTTGGGTAGAGCGTGGAATATCTTTATTATCAAATGACCAATTCATATAAACTATTTTCAATTGTGAAAAAGACTTGCTTAAAATATTGGCAGATGATGTAGTTAACAAATAATCTCGAACTGCTTTTGCATTAGAATTTGCCTCAAGCCCAATTGCATTTCTCAATCTGAAAAGTGCGAAGTTACTATCGAATTTATCCAGTGTTATAAGCGCTTTTGGTACATCATTTTGGCTGATAGATAGGTATTCATTATCAGGGTGATCAAAGCGTTGTAGCGCTGCATTCGCCACACTTGCAGCCAACCTCACCTTAACCAACTCAATAAAAATTAAAAGCTCTTCATTGGATAAAGGATTTACGCTGTGATATCCGCGAACAAATTGCGCGATCTGCTTGCCTGGATCATCAGACTTCAACCCTACATACGCCGCAGCGATAGCAGCTCCGACAACCTTTGGCGCATAAATCATGTCACCAAAATCAATCAATGAGAGACTTTCACCATTTTCAATAATGTTGTAATCATTACCATCATTATGAATAACCTGCATCGGCATCTTCTTCAGTTTTGGAAGTACTTTTTTCGCAAAATGAGTTAAAGTCTTCTCAACAACCGCACGGCTTTGGATGTCGCTGATTTTAGAGCTCCAGGTGAGAATCTTTTCTGCCTGCAACATATTCCAAATAAAATTACTGCTAAGTGATTTCCGCTCCGCCTTGGTAATGCTCAGTTTGGCCAAGCTTTTATCCACTGTGGCAATTAGATGGCCTAATTGTTCAATCTGTTCACCTTTATGCCCGGAACTGCTCCCCCAGGTTTTTCCTTGGTGAAAGCTAAGCAACCGAGCAGCACTGTCCTTACCAGAGGTGAGAAGCATCTTCTTCTTTTTAGTCGGAATAACCGCCGGTGATACTTTGATGGAATTCTCATGCAAAAAGTTAAGTACCTTGTTTTGTAGATTCAATTTTATCTTTAAATCTGCATTAACCTTGGGATAAATCTTTAGTACATAAGTTTTTTTACCATCAACTTTAAAATTAATATCGCGCTCACTTGGTAGCGGCGATAGCTCGCCATCAACTCCCCAATTTTTGGCCAATAGAGACTTCACCTCTTTTATTTCCACTTACATCCCCATTTTCATCTTAGAATTTTCCATTCTCAAGGATGTACTCGGCAAGTGCAGCATCTTGAATTCCCAATCCAACTGAGAAGTAATAAATGACCTGCTGTTCATTTTCTCTACCCTTAATTTTCTCAGCATAGACTCCACCAATAGATTGAGCTTGCGTCCATTTCCGATCAGATTTAGCAAGTGTACTAAGTACCGAGCCTGATTGTTCCGAGATTGTTTTAGCATCATCACCAAAAACCTTATCAGCCTTTGATAGCGCATCTACCGAGACTTCTAGTCGGGTGGGGGAAAATGAGCCAATAGAAATGCAAGTGGAACCCGGATTTAACAAAGATTTAATCACCGGCTCTGAAGAATTAGTGCAAATAAAAATCAAATCACATTTATTTACTTCATTTATTTCTTTACTCACTTCAATCTCAAATCCAAGATCTACTGTTTTAGCACTTTTTGATATACCTATAATTCTCTCTGGGTTAAAGATGCTTTTAGCTGCTTGGATATGCGCAATGCCTTGATGACCAAGACCGATCACCGCAATGTTTTTAACTTGATTTGCCAATGTGCTGGCCGCAGCCATGCTGGCGCATACTGTTCGCCACTTTGTAACGGCTTCTCCATCTAGAAATAATTTAACACTTCCGGTAGTTGTATCAAGGATTGCAACCGTTGTTTGAACCACTGGAATATTTTTACCGGAATTACTAGGGACTACGCTGCCAAATTTAATGACAGTTGGTCCATTTTTTGACGCTCGAGCAATATATGAGAATTGGGCATTTTCATTCTGAGACAAAATGGCCCGAGGCCCCATCACTGCTTCATTTAAATAATAATTCTTAAAAACTTGTCGTTGGTTGTCGATGATTTTTTCATAGCTACACAACGCGTCAATCTCTTCGGCTGTAACAAAAGGAGTTTGCATAAGTGCCATAACCCTTAGTGTAGATAGGAATAGGCATATTCACGAGATGCGAATGGTCACACTCACCGAACTAGGGTTAAACTACGCAGATGAGATCTGGATTTATGTTCTTTTGGGGAATACTTGTTTCTGCCTACATGATTATTTCTTATCGCAATAAAGTACGAGCAGATAAGAATCTAACAAAAGTAAATTGGGATACTTATAAGTTAAAACTCAGCATGAGTTGGTGGACTGGCTTTCTATGGGCTTCAGTAATTTTTACGATCTACTATCTAATAATTTCCGCAGGGTTGACCGAGTAATTAACTCTCATTCCATCTTGGGCTAGTACTTTTTGGAGGATAAATTTCACCCTCAATTAAAACTATTCCTGGGGTTTTAGTGGCAGCTCGCTTACGCAAAACTTCAGCTAGACTTTCCAAATCACTTTTAATAAAATCGATCTGAAATGATTCGGCGAGTAATTGCCAATTAGGATTAAATAAATTGACCCCTCGTTCTGGATGGCTCATTACTTTTTGGTCAAATCGAAGCATTCCATATCCGCCATCATCATGCAGCAAGATTGTTACTGGCAGTTTTTCTTGAGCCACAGTCGCTAACTCACCTAGCCCAAATGCAATGCCACCATCTCCGCAAACAACTAGGGTTGAAATTCCATTAGCAGCTGGTCCTAAACTGGCTGGAAGTGCAAAGCCTAAAGTTCCCCAACCAACTGGGTAGGCAATCTGCCGCACACGTTTGGTTTGTAGATAGACACCTGCCCAATAACCAGAAATAGCCATATCGCACACAATGTAATTCTCTATTGGCCAACTCTTTTCAATCGCAGCCACCAAAGCCATCCCATCTCCACCTTTTTCACTATTAGTAATCCGCTGCCTAGCATCTATACAGATCTGTGAAACATCAATCCAATGCTCACGAGGTGGCAAGGTGTTTAGGTATTGAGTTGCTTTTGCCAAATCTGCTGTACGCACCACTAAATCAGCCTTTATATTTCGAAGCGTGATGCTTGGGTTTGCATCAAAAATAATAGTCTTTTGTGGAAAATTAATCCTCCAATTTTTAGTGTTCATTCCATCCAACTGGGATCCAAAAACTAGTAATGCTTCGCATTGGCTTAATACTTGTTCAGCTTCTACTTCATGAATCGGAAGAGTCAGGTAATTTTTACTTAAGCTACCTACTCCCCTTCCTGCAAATGAGGTGAAAATTGGTGCATTTAGATGCTCTGATAATTTTGTTATTTCCTCGCTAATACCCTGCGCACCGCCGCCTGCCCATATTCCAATTTTGTTCACACCATCTAACGCTTTTTTGATCAATTCTTGATCTATTTCGAGATTTTTCTCTTGATTAATAAAATCTACACAATTTTTACTTGGTGCTGGAACTTGCTCGGCAAAATTCTGATTTAAAATATCTGATGGAATACCAATATACCCAGCGCCAGTGGGCGCTTGTGCCAAAAATTCTAGGAAATCCACCACCGTTGATATCGCATCGATTGCCGTGGTTGTGCTTTTAGCCAATACTAATTCTTTGCCACCGATTGACACTCGCTTAGCAAGCGGAGTGAAGATTGCACTTTGATCATTCATCTCATGCAAAATTCCTCTTGTGCCCTCTTTGGATCTATTTTTGATTGGAGATTCAGATGAAATCAACAATAATTGTGAACCGGAGGTTGCTGCTTCGCCAAATGCGCCTAAAGTATTTGCCGCACCAGGTCCAGTAGTAGTTATCGCAACAGCTAACTTTCCAGTTGCTCTTGCCAGACCATCTGCTGCATAAACACAGCTCTGTTCATGCCTGACACTTATGATCTCTGGTCTGTCCTTAGACAGCGCGTTCCAAAAACCTAGATTGTGGACTCCTGGAATACCAAAAGCCTTTGCGACGCCCTTTTTTGCAAGTAAATCTAAAATCACCGCCGCTACGGTGCGCACAGAGCCGTCCATGTTCAAACAATATCGGCATTTTCCAATTTTGCTTATCTAGTAGAGAATACACTCATGTTCACATCAACTAATCCGACAAATTCATCTGAAGTGATTACTACTGTTCCTGAGACAACCACTGCTGAAATTTTGACAGTTCTGCGGAAGGCAAAGAATGCCCAAAAAGGCTGGGCAAAACTGCCGGCACCAACTCGCGGACGAATAATTGCCAACGTTGGAAGATTAGTTGAAAAGAATAAAGATGAGCTGGCAAAATTAATTACGAAAGAGATGGGCAAGGTTTACACCGAGGCGCTAGGTGAGGTGCAAGAGGTCGTTGATACCTGCGACTTTTTCCTTGGCGAGGGTCGACGTCTTTATGGCCAGACTGTGCCCAGTGAAATGCAAAATAAAAACCTTTTCACCTTCAGAATGCCAGTTGGAAATGTTTTTGTGATAACTGCCGGAAACTTTCCCACCGCTGTTCCATCTTGGTATATCGTGCCAGCTCTTTTAGCTGGCAATACTGTTGTGTGGAAACCATCAGAGTTCACACCTGCTGTTGCTAACGCACTCACTTCAATCTTTCATGCTGGTGGTGTTCCACAAGATGTTTTGATTACTGTGGTTGCAGATGGTGCTCAAACATTTGCCGCTTTAGAATCTGGGTTAAAAGAAGGCGTAATTAATAAGGTTGGTTTTACAGGATCAACCGCAGTTGGTCGGAAGATTGGTGCAAAAACTGGTGAATACATCCAAAGTGCTTGTCTTGAATTAGGTGGAAAAAATCCTATGGTAGTAATGCCAGATGCCAACATTGATCTTGCATTAGATGGTGCACTATTCGCAGGTTTTGGAACTGCAGGCCAGCGCTGCACATCCTTAGGCACATTATGGATACATGAATCAATTTATGATTCAGTACTTACAAAATTTGCAGCCTTAGTTGAAAATGCAGCAGTAGGTGATCCTTTTAAAAATGTTTTATTTGGACCAATGATTAGTCAAAAATACTTAGATAATCATCTAGAGCACTTGAAAATGATTCAAAGCCACCACAAAGTTTTAGGCTCAACCTCAACCGGTCGCATTACCTCAAGTAATCCACGTAAAGGTTTTGTTGGGGATCCAGATAAAGGCGTCTTTGCCCACCCGGTGATTGTTGCTGGAATTACTAAAAATGATGAGTTGTACTCAACAGAAACTTTTGGTCCACTTGTAACCGTTGGAAAGTTTTCAACACTTGATGAAGCGATTGAATTGGCAAATGGCCACGGATATGGACTCTCCTCAGCAATTTATACAAATGATCCACAAAATGTTTGGCGCTTTCGAGAGGGAATTTCTGCTGGTATGGTTTCGATTAATAACTCTACCTCTGGAGCAGAGGCACATCTTCCATTTGGTGGAAATGGTATGAGTGGTAATGGTTCTCGACAAAGTGGTATCTGGGTATTAGACCAATTCACAAGATGGCAATCAATGAACTGGGATTGGTCAAATAAACTGCAAAAGGCACAAATGGATCTGATTGAAATCAAGCACGATCCAAATTTCGTTCTTTAAATTTAAAAAATGTTGCTTCCAGCCCAAGTTGATGTAGTAATTGTTGGTGGTGGCGTGATGGGTACATCAGCTGCATTCCATCTAGCCGAAGCTGGTGTTCGAGTAGCTCTTTGTGAAAAAAATGATTTAGCAAGTGGTTCCACCTCCAAAGCAGCAGGTGGTGTAAGGGCTAATTTCTCAGATGAGTTTAATGTCGCTTTAGGAGCAAGATCTTTAGAGCTGTTTGCAGATTTTAAAAGTAGACCAGGGTATGAAATCGATCTGCATAGACCTGGATATTTGTTTGCACTTACAAATCAAAAAGATGTTGATCTCTTTGAAAAATCAACAAAAATTCATAAACAATTTAATGTTGAATCAAGGATGCTTACCCCGGATGAGGCAGGCAAACTCTCTCCATTACTAAACACTGCTGATCTAATAGCCGCATCATTTACGCCAAATGATGGTCACTGCACACCTGAATCAGTAGTACTTGGATACGCAGGTGGTGCAAAAAAACTAGGCGCAAATGTGATTACAAATGTCGAAGTCACTGGAATAAATAGCAATGGCGGTGAAATAACATCGGTAAGTACATCCATGGGTGAGATCAAAACTACTGCGGTCATTAATTGTGCTGGAGTCTGGTCACCGAAAATCGCATCGATGGTGGGATTAGATCTGCCAGTAACACCCTATAAGCGTGAGTTAGTAATTACAGAGCCTTTAGATGATTCATTCGCTGATTTGCCAAAGGAGATGCCGATGACAATCGATTACTCCTCATCACTGTATTGGCACCGCGAGGGTAAAGGCTTGTTGATGGGATTCTCCGACAAAACAACCCAGCCAAGTTTTGATTTAAAGAAGGACCCGCAATTTTTGGAAAAACTTGGCGCAATTGCAATTAATAGGGCGCCAAGACTTATGAATGTTGGAATTGGAAAGGGTTGGGCTGGACTTTATGAGGTGACACCAGATCACAATGCGATACTAGGTGAGTATAAAAA
>SHVD01000005.1 GCA_009691185.1 Candidatus Nanopelagicaceae bacterium
CTCCCCCAAGGTAAATCAATTTCTAAAAGATCCTAGAACCCAAAAGGTTTACTCATTTCAAGCGATGTATGCAGGTGTTAGTCCCCAACAAGCATTAGCTATTTATGCCGTAATTGCATACATGGATTCAGTGAATGGCGTTTTCTTTCCTAAGGGAGGCATGCATGCTGTTCCTCGAGCTATGGCTGCAGCAGCACAAAAACATGGTGTTACCTTTAAATATAACTCCACAGTTACCGCAATAGAAAAAAGCAATGGTAGAGCCACCGCAGTTATAACCGAATCAGGTGAGCGCATTACCTGCGATGTAGTTGTTTTAAACCCAGATTTGCCAGTTGCTTGGCGTGATTTATTGGGCGGTCAACCTAGATCTGTAAAACGACTGAAATACTCACCCTCTTGCGCCACATTGCTAATTGGTTCAAGTAAAAAATATGACCATCTTGCCCATCACAATATTCACTTTGGTAAATCATGGGCCGGTGTATTTGATGAATTAATTAATAAAAAAACCTTAATGAGTGATCCTAGTATTTTAGTGACACTTCCTTCAAAGGATGATCCAACACTTGCTCCTGCAGGTAAATCCTCTTACTATGTTTTATTTCCGACGCCAAACCTAACTGCTGATATTGACTGGAATAAAATCGGTCATCGATATCGAGATGAAATGATTAAAGCTTTAGAGGATCGTGGCTACAGCGGATTTGGAAATAGTATCGAGGTTGAACACCTAACCACCCCACTAGATTGGCAAAAACAAGGAATGGAAGCGGGTGCACCATTTGCAAGTGCACACACTTTTTTCCAAACCGGGCCATTTAGACCAAGGAATCTTGCCAAGGGATATGAGAACATTGTTTTTGCTGGCTCAGGCACTCAACCTGGAGTTGGCGTACCAATGGTTCTAATCTCTGGCAGATTGGCCGCAGAACGAATTGTTGGACCAGTTAAATAGAAATGGATGAACTAACCGCAGCTGGGATTGTGGATCCAAAGCTACGCGCTTCATACCAAGAGTGTAAAAGACTTAACTCAATACATGGCAAGACTTATTACTTGGCCACACTTCTGTTGCCACCAGCCAAGCGACCACACGTACATGCTTTATATGGTTTTGCACGGTATGCAGATGAAATCGTAGATGATCTGACTTCCAATCTAACTTTAGATGAAAAAGCATTTATCCTAAAAAAATGGAGTAACCAAGTGCTTTCAGATATCAAATCTGGCAGTAGTAATGATCCAATTGCAGCGGCAGTAGTTGATACGACAAGTAGGTTCAAAATACCCATTGCCCATTTTGAAGCATTTTTGCACTCAATGAACATGGATTTAACTGTGAAGCAGTATCAGACTTATGAAGATCTTCATGAATATGTCTACGGATCAGCTGCAGTAATCGGACTACAGATGGTTTCAGTTCTGGGAACAATATCCCCTGATGCAGTAACTTCAGCAAATGAAGCAGCAGAAAAATTAGGAATTGCTTTTCAATTGGCTAATTTTATTAGAGACGTTGGCGAAGATTTAGATCGTGGCCGAGTGTATTTGCCCATGACTGAACTTGAAGCCCATGGTGTCAACCGCCAGATGCTGGAGGCAAGAGTTACAACACCTCAAATAAAAAGCGCACTGAAGGAGCAGATTCAAAGGGTAAGAAGATTGCAAAATGAATCCACCGCTGGGATAAAGCTGCTAACTCCTGGGGCTAGAGAGTGTATTCAAGCCGCCAGCCAACTTTACTGTGGGATTGTTGATGAAGTTGAAAAAATTGATTATCAAATATTTACGAAGCGAGCTAAAACCTCAAATTGGCGAAGAACCAAAATTGCCCTACCCGCTTATCTCCGCGCAGTGCTAAGTCGGTAACTAACTTTTTTGCACACCACTTCTGCCCCAAAATACCCACAAACCCATTACGCTTAGTACTAATGCAAATCCAAACAAAAGATCTTCAGCTGGCGCTGACGCTATTCGAATACCAGTTATTGCATCTGGACTATACATAACAATATTTCTTGAAGTCAGCCACCAGTTAGTCAACAGTTGAAATGGCAGGATAATTGAATAGCTAGTCCAAAAAACTCTTTTAGTTATCAATCTACTTTTAATTATAAAATAATCAAAGATAATTGCGAGTAAGAATGCGACAACTGCGATATCGCTATAAACCACTATTCATCACCAACTATCCAGTGTTTTTTAACAGTTCGTACTGCCTGGATTGTCATCAATGCTGCTAGCGGCACTACCGTAAAAAAAAGAAACTCTTCGAGTGGGATATCAAAAGGGCCAACAATTCCAAGCATCTGTATTTTATCGAAATACCAATGCCCTTGAGAGATTGCATAGGCATCCCAGGCTAAAAACAATATTGCCACTGGAAAAATACTTAAGAACGCCCGCTTAATACGGCGCAAAACGCCAGTTCTTAAAAACAGCTCTAGCCAAAAGGATCCGAGTACTGTGAACAAGATCATCGCCATATAGCCAAACTTCAACACGTGGCAACTATAGACAATTTTATGGTGGGCTAAGATATCGAACACGGGAGCTAAGAGATTTAGCTGAGAGGGCCTGAAACTCAGGCCGACCGATGGACCAGTTCGGTAATGCGAATTGCAAAGGATACTTACATGTCGCTGCTAGAAATATTTGCCTTCCTGATCTCACTTGCTGGTGTAAGTCTGGGCGTATTAGGACCTCGCATAACTTGGATTTTTTGGAGTATTGGGAGTTTGCTTTATGCGGTCCTTTTTTTTCAATCGGCTTACTATGCAAGTGCTGCGCTGCAATTTGTCTTCATAGCTGGTGGAATCTGGGGATGGTTTGGTTGGGGCCCAAAAGGTGCCAAGCCTAGAAAATCCACAAATAAGGAGCGAATAATTCTAGTTACTGCTCTAGGTTTATTCTCATTCGCACTCTGGCCTGTTTTAGTAAACATCGGTGCAACCTCATCTGCTATTGAATCTTTTGGTTTTGTTGGAAGTGTTATGGCTCAGTTATTAATGGTTTGGCAACGCTTTGAAGCATGGCCAATATGGTTCATAGTAGATCTTGCCTATTCCTATCAATACTTCAAAGGTGAGCTTTACTTAACTGCATTTCTATATTCAATTTTCACAGGAATTGCTGTTTGGGGATGGATTCGTTGGCACAGGGAATCTAGAAAAAGTCATAGTGATTAATTACCCTGATTTATTGGGCCAGATCGAAAAATTAGATTCAACCCAATCTATCGGCCTGGCAATCGATGGAGTTGCAGGCTCAGGTAAAACCACCTTGGCATCAAGATTATGTAGTGATCTTAAAAGTTGCCAGGTCGTTCACATGGATGATTTGTATGAGGGTTGGAATGACCCGTTGTCACAAAGACTTACAGCCAGGGTAATCAGAGAGTTGCTAGAACCATTTAATAAGCAGATACCAATTAGATATCAAAAATTTGATTGGATATTAAATAGATTCGATAAATTTGTGGATCTAAAAGCTTCAAATATATTAATACTTGAAGGAGTCGGCTCTGGACAACGGGAGTTTCGTAAGTATTTATCCAAAACAATATGGGTTGAATATGATCCAAAGCAAGGTTTCGATCGGGTGATTGCCAGAGATGGTGAAGGCATAAGAGGTGAAATGGTAAATTTCTTACTAGACCAGAATAAACATTTTATTGCTGAATTAACCAAGAATGCTTCGGATTACACCATTTCTGGTGCGCCTTAAACTCTTATTTAAGCACCCTTCCCTTAAACTTTCATTGTGTCTGATTTGACTGGTGAGCTGATAGATAATCGTTACCTCCTTCAGCGAAAATTGGCTGCCGGTGGCATGGCGACAATTTATGCCGGTATTGATACTCGCTTAGATCGTCCAGTTGCGGTAAAAATAATGCACCCTCACCTGGCCAATGATGAAGCCTTCGTATCAAGATTTATTAAGGAAGCTAAAGCAACTGCAGCTTTATCTCATCCAAACATAGTTTCAATCCAAGATCAGGGATGGAATCAAGGCGGCCCACCTGCAGTATTTCTAGTGATGGAGTTAGTAGAAGGAACAACACTGCGTGACTACTTGAATGAGAATTCTGGGTTATCAATTGAACAGACTATGCAAATAATCAATCCAGTTCTGAGCGCACTATCTGCTGCCCATCGAATCGGCATAATTCATCGAGATATAAAACCGGAAAATATATTGATATCAAAAGATGGACGAATTAAAGTTGCAGATTTTGGATTAGCAAGAAATACGGCAATGAATCAAACAATGACTGCTGAATCGAGTGTGGTTCTAGGAAGTGTTTCCTACCTTTCACCCGAGCAGGTTCAGCGAGGAGTTGCAGACGCTAGAAGTGATGTATATGCAATAGGCATTGTTTTATTTGAAATGCTAACTGGATCCAAGCCATATGAAGGTGAGACGCCAATACAAATCGCCTATCGACATGTTAATGATCGCATTCCTAATATTCAAAGTCTTAAGCCAAGTACTCCCGCAGCTATAGCTGAGTTGGTCTATGCGGCAACTGCGCCAAACCCTGACCAGCGGCCAAAAGATGCTGAAGAATTACTAAATAGGATGCGTGAGATTCAAATACAAATTGATCCAAAGCGAAGGCAAATGAGTTTGGAGCTTGATCTCCCACCTGTGGTTACAAAAAGTAGTAAGCGGGGTAAAGTATCAGTAGGTTCAGCTTTTGGCGGCTTGAAAGAAAAAACATCACAATTAATCTCATCTAAACCAATAAATGTAAGCAAAGCTGAGGACTCGGTGGGCACTAAAAGAAGAAAAGTTTCAAGAAGAGTCAAACGTAATCGAATTATTGCTCTGCTCTTGTTGTCTGGCTTGATTTTTGGTAGCTATCAACTACTTGGAGTTGGAAAAATTTCAGTTCCTTCACTTGCCGGAATGACACAAGCCGAGGCCAAAGCAAACCTGGCAGAGATTGGTCTTGACTTCGAAGTAGCAGAAGAGGTTTTTGATGAAGACATCCCTAAAGGAAAAGTAATATCTTCCAAACCAGCTGGGGGTGGCAGGGTTTCACCCGATGGTGTTGTTGGATTAGTGATATCCAAAGGTCAAGAGAGAATCCAAATTCCAGATCTTAAGGGCACAACCCCTGATGTTTCTTCTCAACAATTATCTGCTCTTGGCTTAACAGTTGGCGATATTAGTGAAAGCTTTGATATGAAAGTTGCATCTGGTTTTGTGATAACAAGTGATCCTAAGAAAGGCGCCGAAGTTAAGCGTAGCTCAATTGTGAATTTAATAGTCAGCAAAGGCATAGAACAAATATCACTTCTTTCATTTGTAGGGAAGGGTAGCGATGAGGCACTTTCAGAGCTAACAAACAGGGGCTTTGATGTCGATGCTACTTATAAGTTTAGTGATAATGTCTTCAAAGGATTAGTAATTTCCCAAACTCCTGAGAAGTCTGAATCAATCAGTATGGGAAGTAAAATAGAATTAGTCCTATCAAAAGGACCAGAGTTTGTATTTGTACCTAACGTTTTGGGTAAGAATAAAAATGATGCATCAGTGGATTTAGAGAATTTGGGATTAAAGGTAAGCATAAAAGGCAGCGGAAAAGTTACCAATATCTCACCCGCCATTGGCACAAAAGTAAAACAAGGCACCACAATCACCCTGACTTTGCGATAGAAGTTTCTCGCCAATTCTCAGGTAGGCTCGCCAAATGGCTATTGCACGAACTTATCCACGAATTGGGGCACATGTTCCAACCTCTGGCGGCATGGCAACGCGTTCGATTGAATATGCCTTAACCATTAAAGCTGAAGTGATCCAAGTCTTTGCCTCTAGTCCGCGCACCTGGGCAACATCAACACCAAATCCTGCGATGGATGCGGCATTTAAAGCAAAAACTACTGAACATGATATTGAAAGTTATGTTCATGCATCTTTTTTAATTAATTTAGGTTCTCCTACACTATCAACATACGAGAATTCATTGTCGGCAACTGCATACTCTTTGAAACGGGGACGAGAGATTGGTGCAAAGGGTGTAGTAATTCATACTGGATCTGCAGTTGATGAGTCGCATGTAAAGAAGGCATGGCAGCAAATTCATGAGGGTGTAATGCCAATTCTTAACAACCTTAAGGAAGATGATCCATGGTTGCTTTTGGAACCAACTGCAGGGCAAGGAAAATCACTTGTAAAAAAACTTGATGATTTAACTAAATATTTTGAGGCCCTTGAATGGCATCCAAAAGTGGGCGTTTGCTTAGACACCTGCCATGTATTTGCTGCCGGCCATGACATAAAGAAACCTGGTGGAATGAAGGAGACCATGGATTTATTGGTCGAGATTGCTGGCTTAGAACGAATTCAATTGATCCACGCAAATGACTCGATGGATATCTGCGGAAACCTGAAAGACCGCCACCAGAATATTGGTAAAGGTGAAATCGGCAGCAAGCCGTTCATAGAATTATTAGCCCATCCGGCTGTTGCTAATGCACCATTGATTCTGGAAACTCCTGGGGCCGAGCCAGAACATGGAAGTGAAGTAGCATTGTTAAAAAAGATGCGGGATAAGTAATTGAAAACTAGAGTACTCCTATACGCGGGATTACTGGCAACAACAGCTGTCTGGGGTGGATCCTTTGTTGTAATGAAAGATTCACTTGAGCGCCAAGATGTCTACTCATTTTTGGCATCTAGATTTATTTTAGCCGCCTTATTTATGTTTTTATACCGTCCAAATTCATTAAAAGGCTTAGACCGTAAGTTCATCTTGCGAGCAACCTTAGCTGGATTACTAGTGGGAAGTGGGTTTATATTTCAAACTTTTGGTCTAACTAAAGCAACTGTCTCCAACACTGGTTTCATTACCGGTTTATACCTTGTGTTTACACCTTTGATTGCATGGGTCATACTAAAAAAGCACGTAGTAAAAATTCAATGGCTTGCTGTCGCAGTAGCCACCATCGGACTCTATTTAATTGCATATAATGGAATATCAGTTGGAATCGGTGAGATTTTGGTTTTAATCTCTGCAATACTCTTTGCTGCTCAGATTGTGGCATTGAGTGAGTGGAGTAATCGCAAAAACGCTTATGCACTCACCTTAATTCAAATACTAGTTTCCTCCATCATTTTCTTACTCTTAACAGTTAAGAATGGCTATCAACTTCCGCCAGATGGATCAGTATGGTCAGCTGTCTTATTTACAGCTTTTTTCGCTACCTTCCTAGGATTTCTAATCCAAGTAAAAGCGCAATCGATGATGAGTGCAACAGCTGCTGGTGTACTTCTAGCCATGGAAGTGCCATTTGCTTTAGTTTTTGGGCTTTACTTTGACAATGACCCGCTAACATTAAGAATCATTTCCGGTGGAACTCTAGTAATGGCTGCCATGGCAATGGTAATTTGGTCGGATACTAGAAAGAACAATTATGGAGAATCGAAATGACCAGTTCTAAAACTATAGATCTAAGGTCAGACACTGTCACAAAGCCATCAGTGGGTATGAGACAAATGATGGCAGCAGCAGAGGTTGGTGATGATGTTTATGGTGAGGACCCAACAGTAAATTCTTTAGAAAGTCGAGTAGCCTCACTCTTTGATAAAGAAGCAGCTTTATTTTGTCCAACTGGTTCAATGGCTAATCAATTATCAATTCGCATGCTAGTAGCACCTGGTGAGGAATTAATAACTGAAACAAACTCTCATATTGTTAGAGCAGAACTTGGAGCTGGGGCTGTATTTAGCGGAATAACTACTCGCACTTGGTTAGCAGATAGAGGATTATTAAATGCTGACGATCCACTCAATATTGCAAAACCAGATTCAGGGCCCTATCTAGTTTCTACAACCGCTATTGCTGTTGAAAATACTCACAACTTTGGCGGGGGCACTATTCAGCCAATTTCTGAGATAAAAAAGTTACGACAAGAGAGTCAAAAACTAGGCATCTTTCTCCACTTAGATGGCGCACGTATTTGGAATGCTCATGTTTCCTCTGGCGTGGAGCTTAATGAGTATGGAAAATACTTTGACACGATCAGTGTCTGTTTTTCAAAGGGTTTGGGAGCACCAATTGGCTCGATAATGATTTCAGATGGGGAAAGAATTCAGAAGGCACGGCAGTGGCGAAAAAGATATGGTGGAGGTATGAGGCAAGTGGGTCTACTTGCAGCTGCGGGTCATTACGCGCTGGATAATAATATTAAATTATTGAAAAATGATCATCAGCGGGCAAAGTCAATTGCAAAAGCAATTGCTGCTGTTGCGCCAGGTTTGATCAATCCTGATCATGTTGAAACCAATATCGTGGGATTAGATTTATCTAGTTTAAAAATTACTGCAACTGAGCTCTCATCTTGGTTACAAGAGCAGAATATTTTAGCAGGGGCGCTTGGGCCAAAGTATTTAAGGTTAGTTACACATCTGGATCTTACTGATGATGATGTTGGGTATGTAAATCAAGTGCTGCCTAAGTTAGTGCAGCGCGCCCTCATGTCTTAGTAGCCATTCTTTAATCTTTACACCATAACCATAGTTTCCTAGCGCGCCACTACTTTTCACTATACGGTGACAAGGAATGACTGGCGCAATCAAATTATTACCGCAAGCGGTTCCGGCGGCTCTAATTGCATTTGCTGATCCTGCTCGTTTAGCTAGCTCTGCATAAGATAATGTCTTCCCGGCAGGGATCTTACGCATCACCTTCCATACGTCTTGTGAAAACCTAGCACCCATCTGGCGGACTTTTATGCTACTCATAGCATCTAGATCACCATTGAAGTAATCATCAATAAGGATAGAAATTATTGGAATTTTATGGACCTCTTTAATGCCTTTTGTAAAATCTTCGTCGGAGAGTCTTAAAACTAGATTATCTAGACCCTTAAATCCTGCAGCTAATAAAACGTCCTCATCTGCAATTAAATTCAAAGTGCCAACCGGAGTCTTAACGGTTGAAGCCAGCAGCATTTAACGAGTTTATTCTGTTTTATACAAACATCAATATTTATTTTTAACGATCTCGTAGCATCTCTGCTACTAAAAAGGCGAGTTCAAGTGATTGGGTGTGGTTCAATCTTGGATCGCAAGCACTTTCATACCTTGAAGATAAATCTTCATGACTTATTGCTTCTCCCCCACCAACACACTCAGTGACATCATCACCTGTCAGCTCAATATGAATGCCGCCTGGGTGGGTTCCTAACTTTTTATGAACCTCAAAAAATCCACGAACCTCATCTAGTACATCATCAAATTTTCTAGTTTTGTATCCACTTGGTGCTTCATAGGTGTTTCCATGCATCGGATCACAGACCCATAGAACTACCACACCTGATTTTCTAACCGCCTCTACCAACGGTGGCAGTTTTTCGCGAATTAAACCAGCTCCCATTCGAGTTATAAAAGTTAGCCGACCTTGCTCGTTACTTGGGTTCAGTTTTTTTATAATGGCAAGTACTTCATCGGTTGTAGTTTTTGGACCAAGCTTCACGCCAATAGGGTTATGAATTTTTTCGGCAAAATCCATATGTGCGCCATCTATTTGGCGAGTTCTCTCTCCGACCCAAACAAAATGAGCTGAAACATCATAAGGATTGTTGGTTCGAGAGTCGATTCTAGTTAGAGCTTTTTCATACTCTAATATCAGTGCTTCGTGACTGGAATAAAAATCAACTGATTTAAATGATTCAGGATCAACGCCAGCCGATTGCATAAACTGAATCGCCCTGCCAATTTCATTTGCCATTTCCTCATAGCGAGCGCTGAATCTGGCATCTGCAGCAAATCCCTTATTCCAACTATGGACTTGGCGAAGATCGGCGAAACCACCCTGGGTAAAGGCTCGTACTAGATTCAATGTTGCAGCTGAGGTGTTATAAACCCGCACTAAACGCTTCGGGTCTGGTGTGCGTGCATCTTTGGTAAATTCCAAATCATTAACTGCATCTCCCCGGTAGGCAGGCAGAGTTACTCCATCACGAGTTTCCAAATCATTACTACGAGGCTTTGCAAATTGCCCAGCCATCCGACCCACCTTAATTACTGGCAAGGATGAGAAGTACTGCAGGACTGCGGCCATTTGTAAAATTGTTTTGATTCGATTTCGAATTGAATCTGCAGTTGCTGCTGCAAAAGTTTCAGCGCAATCACCACCTTGTAGCCAAAATGCTCTGCCCAATGCAGCTTCACCGATTCGCTTCTTGAGATTGTCGCACTCACCGGCAAATACCAATGGTGGACAACTCTCCAATTCAGCTACCGCTGACTTGACCGCCTCTGGATCAGGCCAGGTAGGTTGTTGAGCAGCAACTAATCCTGATTTAAATATCGAGTTGGCATTCATAAGATAATGGTAGGCAATCCTTGGATATTGATGTGGCTAATTAGGCCTTCATCAACTACCCAAAGAAAATCTGCGCTTCCTTGTATAGCTCAGGATCTACCGTCTTTAATTTTGCCGTTGCAGAGGCTAGTGGCACCCGCTCTATCTTGGTTCCATGTAAAGCCACCATCTTGCCCCAATCCCCATCATGCACCGCGGTAATAGCGTGTAAACCAAATCTAGTAGCCAGTACTCGATCAAAAGCTGTTGGCGTACCACCACGCTGGATATGACCTAGGACGGAGGTTCGAGCCTCATTACCTGTTTTCTCTTCAATTTGTTTTGCTAGCCATTCGCCAATTCCAGATAACTTAACATGTCCAAATGAATCAAGAGTTTTATCTTTAGTGATTAGATCTCCATCTTGTGGAATTGCGCCCTCTGCAATCACAATAATTGGTGAGTAGCTCTGTTCAAATCTGGACTCAACCCACTTGCAAACCTGCTCTAGGGAAAATTTCACCTCCGGAATTAATATGCAGGAAGCTCCACCAGCTAATCCTGAATGCAAAGCGATCCAACCAGCATGCCTACCCATAACCTCAACTATCAAGGCTCGGTGGTGTGACTCCGCAGTGGTGTGTAATCGATCAATCGCTTCTACTGCAATATTTACCGCTGTATCAAATCCAAATGTGTAATCAGTATTACTCAAATCATTATCAATTGTCTTTGGAACGCCAACGACTTTAACACCTAGTGAATCTAATTTAGTGGCAACACCAAGTGTATCTTCACCACCAATTGCTATTAAAGCATCCACATTCATTTTTGCTAAATTTTCTTTTATTTTTTCCACACCATTATCGATTTTAAATGGATTAGTTCTTGATGAACCCAAAATAGTTCCACCCTTAGGCAAGATTCCCCGAGTCGCTGGAATATCTAACTTCATAGTTAGGCCTTCAAGAGGACCACGCCAGCCATCACGGAAGCCTAGAAATTCATACCCATACTCTTTAACACCCTTGCGTACTGCGGCGCGGATTACTGCATTTAAACCAGGACAATCTCCGCCGCCAGTTAAAACACCGATACGCATTTAAAAACCCCAGACTCAAAATGGTTATAAAAATTGGTCAACATTGCTGGCTAAGTCTACTCTGCCACAATGGGATTAAAACCCGAAATAAAGGCGTACCTTACAGAGCTAGCATCCCTTGGCCTGCCACAGGTTTGGCAAGCACCATTGGATGAAATTCGAGAAAACAACAAACTTAATGTTGCCCTGCAACAACCATTAGTTGAGATTGAATTGGTAGAACAACGCAGGATTTCAGGCCCCACTTCTGTACTACCAATTCGGATTTATCGACCCACTAACGACTCAAATTTACCTGCAATGGTATTTTTCCACGGTGGTGGCTGGGTTTTAAATTTCTTAGATATTTATGAACCAGCACTTCGAAAAATCGCTAATCATGGGAACTTTATAATAGTTGCAGTGGAGTACCAAAAGGCACCAGAACATCCATACCCGGCAGCCTTTACTGATTGCTACGCCACTCTTAAATGGGTAATTGATAATGCATCTGATCTATCGATTGATCAATCATCTATTGGCGTGGGTGGAGATAGCGCAGGTGGAAACTTAGCCTCTACCGTCGCGATCAGAGCCTTAAATGAAAACTTAATTTCACTTGCTTTTCAACTGCTAATTTACCCATGTAATGATTTAGATATGGCCTATCCATCGGCAATAAATTTTGCGCAAGGGTATGGGCTCACTACCCAAGCAATGAAATGGTTTTGGGAGCAATATCTCGCCACAGCTGAGGACAAAAATGATTTATATGCAGTACCTATTAAGGCCAAGACACTTCGAGGTGTAGCACCTGCTATTTTGATTGCAGCCGAGTTTGATCCACTAACCGATGGTGTTAAAAGTTACTATCAAAAATTGATGAATGATTCAGTTCCTGCAATATATAAAGAGTATTCAGGCCAGATACATGGCTTCTTTAATTTAAGTGGCGTCACTCCTGACGCAGATTTACTATACTTAGATATTGCTAATGAAGTGAATGCAATTTTAGGAAGGCATAAATAATTGACTAGGGTGGGTTGGGGTAGATTTGCCCTAGTGGGCTTCTTATGGGGTACTCCATACCTATTTATAAAGGTCGCAGTTGAGGAGATTTCACCCTCAACAATAATTTTCTTTCGAGTATTAATTGGCACAATAGTATTACTACCACTGGCCTTATCTCAGAAAAAGATGTCAATCCCAAGAAAATATTGGCATATTGTTCTTATCTATACCGTTGCAGAGCTGATAGGTCCTTGGTATTTAATTACTAATGCTGAGCAAAAATTATCATCCGGCCTCACAGGTTTATTAGTTGCCACTGTGCCAATCTGGGCGGCTATTTTTGCCTCATTAAATGGTGATCACACTGTTTGGCATAAATCTCGATTATTTGGGTTAGGGATCGGATTTATAGGTGTCGTTGCCGTAGTAGGTATCGAGTCCATCAGTGGTCGACAGGACATCAGATCAATTGGTATGGTGATTCTGGCTGCAATTGGTTATGCCTATGCGGTAAACATGATTAATCGCAAAATTCCAAATGTTCCTGGAATTGGATTAAATGCCTGGGCGATGATCATTACTACCATTTTCTATTTTCCATTTGCGATTACGCATTGGCCAACTCAAACTCCTTCTGTAGAGGCGATAGCTTCAGTAGCAGCACTTGGCGTTTTTTGTACAGCAATTGCATTTATTCTGTTTTTTAAATTACTTGCAGAGGTTGGGCCACCCCGTGCTTCGCTCATAACCTATTTGAATACAGCAGTTGCAGTGCTACTAGGAGTAATTTTATTGGGAGAACCACTCACCTTGGGAATAATGCTTGGACTACCGCTAGTGCTGATCGGTTCCTATTTTGCTAGTCGGAAAGTGCGTCCGTAAACCCAAGTTTTGCTAAAAGTTTAGGATCTTTTTGCCACTCCTTAGATACTTTTACATGAATTTGCAGAAACACTTGCATATCAACTAAGTTTTCAATTGATTTGCGGGCAATTGTGCCAATTGATTTCAATTTACTACCCTGAGGACCAATAATAATTCCCTTTTGACTATCTCGTTCTACATGCAATGTTGCACTAATATCAAAAATCTTTCCCCCCTCTCGCTCCCCCATCTCCTCGATAGTTACCATCACCGAGTGTGGCAGCTCCTCATATAGTTCCTCGATTGCAGCTTCTCTGATCAAATCGGCATACATCAATTCTTCAGCTTGGTCAGTATTAATATCTTTTGGATAAAGAGCTGGCGACATTGGTAAATTTTTAGCTAGTAGTTCTAGAAGTAGTTGGGTTTGCTCAAGATTTTTTGCGGAAACTGGCACGATTTCTGCTCGATTTAAATTCAACTTATTTGCAAAATCACCTACCTGCGTAAGTTTGACCGCTAAATCTGATTTTGAAACAGCATCTACTTTTGTGACTACCAAGAAGAGTGGTTGACCATTCTTTATTTGTTTGGCAATGTATTCATCTCCTGCGCCGATCTCCTCATTGGCTGGCAAACACAATAAAACTGAATCAGTTGAACTTATGTTTTCAGTAACCATCGAATTAAGTCTTGTGCCAAGAGCAGTTTTAGGTTTATGCATCCCCGGGGTGTCAACTAAAATCATTTGAAAATCATGTCGATTAACAATTCCGCGAATTGGATTTCTTGTTGTATTTGGATGGTGTGATGTGATAACGATTTTCGTACCGACTAACGCATTAACAAGTGTTGACTTGCCTGTATTTGGGCGACCGACTACGGCAACAAATCCTGCCTTGAAATTTTCCATTGGCCATATTCTCTCACCTTTTACTCATCGCAATTGCAATGGAGTAATCACATCTAGAATTTCATCCAAGCTTGTTGCAATATCAGCAACTCGCTCAGAAATTAAACGATGACATCCTTCACTCAATGGCGAGGTTATTTCACCTGGAATCGCAAAAACTGGTCTAAAGATCTCTGCGGCATCTCGGGCAGTTCGAATTGAGCCACTAACAAACTCTGCTTCAACTACAACCGTTGCTTTGGTAAGCGCAGCGATTAATCTGTTGCGAATCAGAAATTTATATGGAGCCGTACTCCCTGAGGGCATCGATTCTGATACCAAGAGGCCAGATGCTGATATTTGTTTAAACAATCCTTGATTCTCTGGTGGATATAAATTATTCACTCCAGCTGCCAATACAGAAATCGTCACTCCTCCGGCAGCAAGTGCACCTGTGTGAGCTGCCGTATCAATTCCATATGCTCCGCCACTGACTACGCAAACTCCAGAGAGAGCTGCTTCATTGGATAGTTTTTTTGCAACCGTAACACCGTAATTAGTTGGCCGCCTACTTCCCACTATTGAGATTGAGTGTTCTAGCGTGGCTAATGATTCACGATTACCCAAAAATACTAAACCAATTGGTGGGGTGGCCAAAGCATTTAACGAAGTTGGCCAATCTATGCTTTCATCAGTGATAAAGAAGGTATTAGCTTGATTTATCTCAGCTTTTAATTGGTCTAGATCTCGACTTTTAATCTGATATCTTAATTTAGAGATGTTTGGCTGTTTTAGGTATTTTCTGCCTTCGATAATTTTGCAGTAAACAGTACTAGCACCATGAGCGTTAATTTCATTAACCCAAAAAGCATTTCCAGCTTCGATGACTGAGAAAAGAATTAATTTTGCTGAAATCTCATCTATCACTAAACAAACTTAACTAATTTTACATCAAATTTGGAGGTGGATAAATTTCTGTGTATCAACTGAGCAGCGCTGTGATATTTGAAAATGATTTCCGATGGATTGGTAGCACTCCATGGTTCTTTATCGCTTCAGTATGTGATGCAGTTATATACCCTTTGTGACCAGCGAAGCCATACTGGGGATATTGCTTATCAAGTGCAATCATTATTCGATCTCGATAGACCTTTGCCAAAATAGAAGCACAACTAATTGAAATTGCCACCTGATCACCCTTCCAAACAGAGAGATTGGGTGTAGTTAATCCTGGTATTGGATATCCATCGGTGAGAATATATTCAGGTGTAATCTGTAGAGCATTTACCGCTCTGCGCATTCCTTCGATATTACATTTGTGAAGTCCAAGTGAATCAATTTCAGCTGGTGTTATTTCGATGATTGCGTAGGAAATGCAATTACTAATCACAACATCAAAGAGTGCTTCTCGTTTGGATTCACTTAGCTCTTTTGAATCTCTCACATCCTTTAAGAGATCAGATAGTGGGTCCTTTAGGATCGCTGCAGCCACAACTAATGGACCAGCACATGGTCCGCGACCTGCTTCATCCACACCAGCAATATTTTTGATACCAGCCTTAAGCAAACTGAGCTCAATCATGAAAGCTAAGGTTTATCTTTAACAGATATCTTTTTTAAATCCTCGCCTTTTTCCATTATCGAAATATTTCCAATGGGCCAAACAATGAAGCTCGCTCTGCCAACAACTTTACTAAGTGGAACTAATCCATTATTTGCAGAATCTGGTTGATATCTGGAATCAGCACTGGCTGAACGATGATCACCCATAACCCAGATAAAGCCTGCTGGCACATCAATATTAAACTTAGTATCACTTGGCTTATCACCATCAAATATGTATGGCTCAGTTATTGGCACTCCATTTACTTGCAATTTTCCACTTGGATCACAGCAAGTAACATTATCGCCGCCCACACCAATCACACGCTTAATCAAGTATTGCTTAGCTGGATCTGGAATAACCCCTACCATTATTAGACCAGATTTTATTTTTCCTATTAAAGCTGAATCATTTGATTCTGATGCTTCACCAAGCCAATTATCTGGATCGCCAAAAACTACTACCTCACCACGCTTAATCTCACTGAAGAGTGCGCCGAATTTATTAACTGCAATTCGATCACCTATTTGTAAAGTATTTTCCATCGAGCCTGAAGGAATATAGAAAAAATGCAGAAAAAAAGTTTTAATTACAATGGAAACTATCAATGCCGAAACTACAATAATTGGCAGTTCGCGAAGGAAGGAGCCCTTCTTTGGCATATATTTAAAGTTGCTTAAGCTTGTGGAGTTTCATCCGCAACGGCTTCAGCAACAGCCTCTGCGACCGGGGCCTCGTCAACTACCGGTGCAGCCTCTGCAACTGGTGCTTCGTCAACTACCGGTGCAGCCTCTGCAAGTGGTGCTTCGTCAACTACCGGTGCGGCTTTTGCAGCTAAACGCTCCGCAGCTTTTTTCTTTAAAGTTGTTGCACCATCTGCTGGCTCATTCATAGCCTCTTTAACAGCAGCTTCATAAGCAACTCGCTTATCAATCCGTGCTGGCTGGGGTTTAACCGATCCTTCACTGCCTGGCAAACCTTTTGCTTTTTGATAATCACCCGTCAACTTCAATAATGCAGTAACTGCCTCAGTTGGTTGTGCACCAACGCCCAGCCAATATTGCACCCGCTCTGAATTAACCTCTATCAATGATGGCTCAGATGCTGGTGAGTAACGACCAATTTCTTCAATTGCTTTTGAGTTTCTTGCTGATCGAGAATCTGCAATCACGATACGATAATGAGGTGTGCGAATCTTTCCAAGACGCATTAATTTAATCTTTACTGACACAAAACTCCCTATAGAAAATTAGTCGGCTTTTCTTTTGTAAACAGCGGGGGCGTTTACTTCCAGAGATAACCTTGCGGACAAAAATTGCTATGGGTTAGAGGGTCCCATTAGCAGATGGCTAATCTTGCCAGCACCTAGGTCTAAACCCAAATTGGCTTACTTTCCCTCTTCCAACGCCCGTTTAGCAGGGTTGCCTGAGCGGGACTTCTTCTTTGGGATTTCAATATTATGTTGTCTCACTTGCCCACCGCCAATACCAGCAAAACTTGGCAACCCGGCAGGAGGATTTTTGCCTCGCATTTGTTTCATCATTTTTTGTGCTTGGCTGAACCGTTCAACTAATGAGTTAATTTCAGAAATTGCACGACCACTGCCACGAGCAATGCGTGCTCGCCTAGAACCATTTAGAATCTTTGGATTCCGCCGTTCCAATGGCGTCATAGATTCGATTATTGCCCTGCTCCTGACTAGCTCAGATTCATCAAAATTTTCTATTTGCTTTTTCATTCCAGCAGCACCTGGCAATAAACCCATCAACTTACTCATGCTGCCCATATTTTTCATCGCTTCAAGCTGCGAGAGAAAATCTTCAAAGGTGAAATCTTCACCCTTTACAAACTTCTCCTCTAATTTCTTTGACGCATCCTCAGGCATTGCTCGCTTTGCCTGCTCAGCCAGGGAGGCCACATCCCCTAGCCCAAGAATCCGAGATGACATCCGTTCTGGATAAAAGAGCTCGAAATCATTTATCTTTTCACCAGTTGAAATAAAAATAATTGGCTTACCTGTTAATTCAACGATCGACAGTGCAGCGCCACCTCTAGCATCACCATCAAGTTTGGTTAGCACTACCGCATCAAAGCCCACTCCTTGGGCAAATGATTTAGCAGTGAGGGCTGCATCTTGGCCGATCATTGCATCGACCACAAAAAATACTTCATCTGGGTTTACTGCGTCACGCACATTTTTTACTTGTTGCATCATTTCTTCATCGATGCCGGTACGACCGGCAGTATCAATAATCACAAAATTATGTAGTTTTTCGCTGGCAAATTTCAGGCTTGCTCTTGCTACTCCAACTGGATCACCCACGCCATTTCCTGGCTCTGGAGCAAAGACTGGAATCTTTATGGATTGACCCACAATTTGCAGTTGAGTTACTGCATTTGGTCGTTGCAGATCAGCTGCTACAAGCAATGGCGTATTTCCTTCATCCTTAAGGTAGTTCGCCAATTTGCCGGCTAAAGAAGTTTTTCCAGCACCTTGCAATCCAGTTAGTAAAATCACTGTTGGTGCATTTTTGGCATATCGCACTCTGCGAGCGTTGCCCCCTAAAGTTTGGGTTAGTTGATTATTTACAATTTCAAATATTTTCTGCGATGGATTTGTACTTGTATTTATCACATCGCTTTGTTCTTGAAATTTTTCTAGGATTTTGGCCGAAAAAATATCAGCCACTTCGAGTGCCACATCGGACTCAATTAGGGCAATTTTTATATCTTGAACAAACTCAACTAATTGTGGCTGTGTAACTTTGCCACGTAGGCCAGAAAAGAGTGTAGAAAATCTCTGGCCTAATGCTTCGAACATGGAGGCATCTTACATTTTATTTAGATGGCGCTTTCACCACTCTCACCGGTTCTGACCCGAGTGACTGACTCAACCGATGTTGCCCAAACTTTTCCATCACCGATACTTCCGGTTTTAGCAGCATCGACAATCACCTTGATTACCTTGTCAGTCTCCTTGCTGCTAACTAATATTTCCAATCTAATCTTTGGAATTAGATCAACTTTGTATTGAGCGCCTCGATAAACCTCAGTTAGTCCAAGTTGGCGGCCAAAACCTTTTGCCTCTGAGACAGTCATGCCAGTAATACCAGCACCAACCAGAGCTTCTTTGATAGCGTCAAGTTTTTGTGGCTTGATAATTGCGGTTATTAACTTCATGATCTGAAACCTCCACTTGAACTAGTTGTTAATTCATATCCAGTTTCAGCATGCTGATCGTAATCAATTCCCGAAACTTCAGCCTCTTCTTTCACTCGCAAGCCAATAGTTTTATCGATAGCAAAGCCGATAATTAACGTTACGATAAAAGAATAAGTAAGTACAAAGAAAGCACCAAAAGCTTGCTTGCCAAGTAATGCAGTTCCACCGCCATAGAAAATTCCATTTAAGCCCAGGCTATTGATCGTGCTGCTGCCGAAAAATCCTATTGACAAGCAGCCCCACAATCCACCAACTAAGTGCACACCCACTACATCCAGTGAGTCATCAAAGTTGAATAGATACTTAAGCCCAACTGCTAGGGCACAAAATACTCCGGCAAGTAAACCAATTACGACAGCTGCCCATGGCGCAACAAATGCACACGCAGGTGTGATTGCAACCAAACCAGATATGGCACCAGATGCCACACCTAATGAAGTCGGATGACCATCTCGAATTTTTTCAACCAACAACCAGCCAAGTGCTGCTGCTGCGGTTGCTACTTGAGTATTTAATAAAGCAATAGCTGCAATACCATTTGCGCCCAGTGCTGACCCAGCGTTGAAACCAAACCAACCAAACCACAAAAGCCCGGCGCCAATTAAAACTAACGGCAATGAGTGAGGTCGCATCGACTCACGTCGCCACCCAACTCGTCTGCCCAAAATAATCGCCATGGCTAATCCAGCAGCACCAGCATTGATATGAACTGCGGTTCCGCCGGCAAAATCTTCGACACCACGAGCAGCTAAGAATCCAGCACCGGTAACGGTATCGCCAACCTTGTTACCAAACGCGAATACCCAGTGCGCGACTGGGAAATAAACCACTGTCACCCAAATGGCTACGAAAACTGCCCAAGCAGTAAATTTTGTACGATCTGCAATTGCGCCAGAGATAAGAGCTGGTGTGATAATTGCAAACATCACTTGAAATGCTGCGAACGCTAATAATGGAATTGGATACACCCCACCATTGTTAGTTAACTCATTTACCGCACTTCCCAATCCTGACAATGAGATCGCGCCATACCATTGTGAATTTGCTTCATAGCCAAAAGCTAGTTTGAAGCCATAAATAACCCAAAGCACGCTAACGATTCCAATTGTTACCATAGACATCAACATCATATTTAATACGCTCTTGGCTCTAACCATGCCACCGTAAAAAAGCGCCAAGCCTGGTGTCATTAAAAGCACCAATGCGGTGCTGGCTAATACCCAAGCGGTATCACCAGTATTTAAAACTACCTCTGACATTTAATCTCCAATTTTTTATTAAACCTGACTAAATATGGGAAACCTCGTCATTGAGATGGGATAACTATGCAGAGGGCGGGTTAAAACAGCTCTCCTTTAAGGTTTCATTCTGGTGACAGTTTGACCCCTTATGTTAAAAGTATGTTACTTAGCCAAATAAGGACTGGATGTATCGCTCTGGATCAAAGGGGGCAAGATCTGATATCTGCTCACCTGCTGCAACAAACTTGATAGGCAGTCCGCTCTCCTTTTCGATCGCCAGCGCCACCCCTCCTTTAGCTGATCCATCTAATTTGGTAATAATGAATCCGGTGATCCCCACCGACTCAATGAATACTTTCGCCTGATTCAATCCGTTTTGTCCAGTCGTGGCATCAATTACTAGCAAAATCTCATCTACTGAAGATTGCTTTTCGATTACTTTTATTACCTTACCCAACTCCGCCATCAAATTTTGCTTAGTATGCAATCGGCCAGCGGTATCAACAATTAAATAATCATAATTGCCTTCTTTGGCTTTTGTGACCGCAGAAAATGCCACCGAAGCTGGATCACTATTGACTGGACCAATAACTATTTCAGTTTTAATTCGCTCAGCCCAAGTTTGCAACTGATCTGTAGCAGCAGCACGGAATGTGTCTGCAGCGGCTAACAAAACAGTGCTTCCGTTATTTTTAAGCACACCGGCAATCTTTGCCGCTGAGGTAGTTTTCCCTGTCCCATTAACGCCGACAATTAATATTGTTTTTAAAGAATTTCTCTCAGTTATTAAAGTGCGATCTTTTCTGCTCAACCAAGTTGAAATCACTTGAGTAATTGCTGTTTTTGCATCCTCTACTTTGACTGACTTAGCGGTCGCGATGACCTGATCTACTAATTTCACCCCCAGATCTGCCGCGATTAAATTAGTTCTTATCTCATCCCACTCTTGATCCGTTATTGCGCCAGAGCGAAGAGCAGTAAATAAACGTTGAAATAAACTCATTTACTTCTTAAGAAACTGCATCAACTTCACGTATACGCTGAGAGATAACCTCACTCACACCATCACCGCGCATAGTCACACCATATAATGTATCGGCAATCTCCATAGTGCGCTTTTGATGCGTGATAATTATTAATTGAGACTTTTCGCGCCACTCTTCAAACACTCCAAGAAGCCTTCCTAAGTTTGTATCATCTAAGGCCGCCTCAACCTCATCCATAACATAAAAAGGAGATGGTCGAGCCTTAAAGATGGCAATTAATAAGGCAACTGCAACCAAGGAGCGTTCGCCTCCAGAGAGCAACGACAACCGCTTAACTCGCGTTCCAGGAGGACGCGCCTCGACATCAATTCCTGTGGTCAACATGTCAGATGGATTTGTGAGAATTAGCTTTCCATCACCACCAGGGAATAACCTTGCAAAAACTAACTCAAATTCCCGCGCAGTATCCTCATAAGCTTGAGTGAAAATCTGTTGAACTCGATCATCAACCTCTTTGATGATATCTAGTAGATCTTTCTTGGCCTTCTTCAGATCTTCTAACTGTTCAGCAAGATAGCGCAATCTCTCTTCCAGCGATGAGTACTCTTCCAGCGCTAATGGATTGATTTTTCCAAGTAAAACTAATGAGCGTTCTGCCTGAGAAAGTCTTTTCTCTTGTTGATCTCTTCGGTATGGAATCAAATCTCCAGGAACAAACTCTCCTTGCTCGTTTTCATAAAATGTTGGTACATCATTGCTTGGATCATATTCATTAAGCAGGGTGGTTACATCAATTCCAAGCTCCTCCACCGCCTTTATCTCCATTTGTTCAATCCTGAGCCGCTGTTCAGCACGAGTAATCTCATCTTTGTGAACACTGGAGGTGAGTTTTTCTAATTCAATTGCTAACTCTCTGCTGATCGTGCGCAAACTTAGAATTTCACCTTCGCGCTCAGATCTTGATGTTTCTAATCTAGCCCGTTCAGATCCAGCACGTGAAATTGATGATTCAATTTGAATTAATGCTTCATATGAAGTGTCGGCAATCTGCTGCGCAGTTATCGCTGCCTGGGCACGATTTTCTCGCCTTGAAATTGATTTCGAGGCAGCATCTATCTCTGCCTTTGCCTGATTCTCCAATGCTAAAGCTCGTTGTGCGATTGCATCTTTACGCTCTTCAATGGTGCGTAAATTAAGCCGTGCCTCAACCTCTTTAGATCGCGCACCTGATACTTGCGATCTTAAATCTTCTAGGTGCGTTAAATCTGGCTCAATTGGAGTTTGGTGAGATTCAAACTGCGCTATCGCAGCAGCTAAATCTCTCTCATCAAATGTACGTTGCTCACTTGCTGCCTCTAAAGTGGAGATAAGGCGATCAACCTCTTCGCTAGTGTTTTTTACATTTTGACCAGCAATCGCTAATTGTTCTGCTAACCCAGTCATTGCAGCATCTGAATCATTGAGCTTTGATAGCGCCAACTCATAATCTTTGTTAACAGCATTGAGACGATCTTGGGCAGTATTTAACTCAAATTTAGTTCGATCACAATCAGCGGATACTTTTGCGACCTCCACTTCACAATTTGAGGTCAGAATTGAGATCTTTTCAATTAGGTCAGCGCTCCCCGAGGATGCCACCAAATCTGTTATCTCCTTAAAAGCTGTTAATCGACCAAGAGATCCGGCTCGTAATTTCTCAGTTGACTGTAGCTTTTCAGCTAAAACCTTTAACTCACCTTCGGCTGCTTTTAAATCTATTTTTAATTTATTAAATAACCCATCGAGGCCTGGCTCTGAGGCAGTCAGTGAAGATATTTGAGTTTCAATTACTGCAAAACCTTCACGATAGCTTTTTAATCTATCTTCAGCAGAATTTTTAGCAGTTGTTAAACGACTTATCTCACCATTAGTTGCATCAATTCTGGAACGAAGTCCATTGATGTGACCTTCTTGCCTTGCAGTTCCTTCGCGTTGATCTGCAATAGCTCGCAGTGATGCTGAAACTCGATTTTCTTCCAAAGCAAGTTGATCTTCAATAGCTTTTAAAGAGTTTGAATCAACATGTAACTGCTCTTGTGAAATCTTTACCTGTGCAAAAAGTGTCGACTCTTCTTTTCTCAGCGACAGTGCTTCTTCTTCTAACACTTTTGGATCTCTACCTGTTGCTTTTGCCTCTTCCGCTTCTTCTGTTAAAAATCTTGCCCGCTCAGACGCTAGATTCTGCACACCTCGAATTTGTTCTCGCTGTGCTGTCAAGCGATAGAAATTTTCCTGTGCTGCGATTAATTGTGGATTCTCACTCGCCGTAATTGCATCTAATTCAATTTCGCGGTTTCTTGCCGTGTTTAATTCTCGTTCTACCAGTTCTTTGCGCTCACGCAACACATTCTCATCTGCAACTTCCACCTGCATCTCAGATCGCATACGAGTTAGATCATCTGCTAGCAATCGAAGTTTGGCATCTCTGACATCTGACTGAATGACTGATGCCTTACGAGCAACCTCAGCTTGCTTGCCCAATGGCCGCAGTTGCCGACGAAGTTCAACAGTTAGATCCTGAATTCTGGCGAGATTTGTTTGCATAGAATCCAATTTGCGCAGCGCCTTCTCTTTGCGTTTACGATGCTTTAAAACACCAGCAGCCTCTTCGATAAAAGATCTGCGCTCCTCCGGATTTGCTAGCAAGATCGCATCTAGTTGCCCTTGCCTAACAATTACATGCATTTCATGACCAATACCGCTATCACTTAACAACTCTTGAATGTCTAGTAGGCGTGTTGTTTCACCATTTAGTAAATATTCAGAGGCACCATTTCTAAATAAAACGCGAGTTATCGTTACTTCGGAAAAATCAATTGGTAGTGCGCCATCGGCATTATCAATAGTGACTGAAACTTCAGAGCGACCAAGTGGCGCCCTGCCTGACGTACCGGCAAAAATTACATCTTCCATTTTGCCACCACGCAATGATTTTGCACCTTGCTCTCCTAATACCCAAGAGAGTGCATCTACAACATTTGACTTACCAGATCCATTTGGGCCAACAACGCAAGTAATGCCCTGCTCAAAATTTAAAGTAGTAGAGGAGGCAAAGGATTTGAACCCCTTCAGGTTCATACTCTTTAGATACATAGCTCACCCCTCACAGGCGCAAACCTATCTAAAAATCTGTCAGATTTGGCTTGACCTACCGTTGGCAACGCGGACAAAAATGGGAAGATCGATTCGCAAAGGCGATTCTACGGATAGCAGTGGCGCATCTTGAACATGGTTGCCCTTCACGACCATAAACGCTTAAAGAGCGCGAAAAGTAACCACTCTCACCATTAACATTTTTATATTGCTCATCAAAGGATGTACCACCAGCCTTAATTGCACCTTTCATAACCGACACCGTACTTGTAATAACTTTTTTAATCTCCCTTTCTGATAAATCTTCACAGATTATCTCTGGATGAATTCTTGCCCGCCACAATCCTTCATCGGCATAGATGTTTCCAATACCACTCACCACTGTTTGACTAAGCAGGGCTGGTTTTATAGCTGTTTTCTTTTGCTTTATTTTCGAAACTACCTGTTTAATATCAAACTCTTTCGCGAATGGATCAAGTGCAATGTGTGCCACACAGGTTGGAACGCCGTCAGATTGCTGTTCTACGGATAGCCAGCCAAAGGTACGCTGATCAATAAATCTAATTTCATCCCTAATCTTTCTTAAACGTATGCCATTACTTAATCCCAACCTGGCTCGTAAATGTGGTTGTTTTGTGGCCAGAGTTGGCTGTACTAGTAATTGGCCGCTCATTCCCAAATGCGCAACTAGTGTTATTTCTCGATTCAACTCAAACCAAAGAAACTTACCCCTTCGGTTTACTGCAATGATTTTTGCACCATTTACTGCAGATAATGCAGCAATCGAACTGGATTTTATTGCCCTGGGATGGAAACTTTCTGCCTCACAAATAATTTTCCCTAGTACATATTTTTCAAGCCCACTTCGAACTGTTTCAACCTCAGGTAGCTCTGGCATTTCTGAGTAAAACTACTATTTCTTTTTACTTCTACTACTTAAGAGATCATAAGCAAGCTTTGCCGCTGCTTGCTCCGCTTCACGTTTACTTTTTCCCTCACCATTAGGAAACTTTTCACTACTGACAATCACGGTGGCAATAAAACTCTTATCGTGATCTGGTCCTGATTCAGTAATTTCATACTCTGGTGATGATAAATTTAAACCTGAGGTCAACTCTTGAAGAGCAGTTTTGCTATCAAGGCTGGCACCAATGTCAGATGCCACGGTAAGTGCTGGCTTTATCCACTCTAAAACTATCTGAGCGGTTTTTGCATAACCGTGCTGGATATAAATTGCACCAACTAATGCTTCTAGTGAATCTGCCAGAATTGAATTCTTATCTCGCCCGTTAGTGGCTTCCTCACCCTTGCCTATTCGAAGATGCTCACCTAGTTCTATATCTCGAGCTATTTGTGCCAGCGCTCTCATGTTTACTACACCAGATCTAAGTGGACTTAATCTACTCTCATCTAAATTAGGAAACTGTTTGTAAAGTTCATCGGTAACAACTAGTCCTAATACTGAATCACCTAAAAACTCTAACCGTTCATTTGTTGGAATACCACCGGCTTCGTAAGAAAAAGAACGGTGGGTTAATGCAAGTTCCAGCAACTCATCCTTAACCAAGATTCCGAGTCGCTCGGTTAGGCTTGAATACAGATCAGACCTCTAAAACCTGACGACGATTGTAAGTACCGCAGGTAGGGCAAGCAGTATGTTGCAATTTTGGTTGTTGGCATTGTTCACAAGTTGCAAGATTTGCAGGAGTTGTCTTCCACATGCTTCGACGAGAGCGAGTGCGTGCTCGCGACATTTTCCGCTTTGGGACTGGCATGATTTTTACTCCCTATATTGATTTACTATTTCAAGAAGATAATTATCTACGAAAAATCTGATCTTGTAAAAACGGCTTAACCCTTAAGCGTCAAAATCCTTCAAAGCTGCCCAACGAGGGTCTGCCTCGGTATGGGAGTGCTCCTTTGGTAGCGCACGCCATTTTTCACCACAAACCTGACACAGCCCTGGGCAATCCTCAGAACACAATGGATTTACCTCTAAATTTAAAATTACCGCATCCCTAACTGGCAGCTCTAAATCTATTTCATCTCCATCCATGTAATACAAATCATCCTCTTCTAAATCAACCTCATTATCTTTAGCTGAGCGCTCTTTGCCTCGCTTCTTACCTGCACTCTTACTTGCAGCAGTTTCATAATAAAAAAGTTCCGTAAAATTCTCATCGATTGGCCAGGTAATCCCATCAAGACATCTTGTGCACTCACCAGTTGCCTGTGCCATAACCCGGCCCATTGTTAAAACCCCTTCATCTACCGATTGAATGCGCAGATCTAATTCAATAATCTCACCAGGTTTCACAGATAATAAATCAACACCAACTGGCTCAGTTATTTCCAGATCCAACTCATACTCGCGTATCTCTCCGGCACGATGCGGTAAATCATGGGTATTAAAGATAAATATTGAACGAGCCATATAAAACTACTTCTTTAGTTCAGAAAGTGCGTGTTTGGTTTCAAATCCATCTAATTGATCTCGACCCTTACTAATTACATCTAATGTCTTATTGAGAACGACTTCCAAAGTTGCCAGCCTAGTGTCGATGTACTCATCAATTTCATCCCGACTTGCATCACTCTCAGCATTCACCTCAGCCATTATTTTTTGTGCTTCCTTGCGGGCATTTGCAACGATACTCGTTTGCTCTACCAGGCGTGCAACTTCTTCTCTAGATTGGGCGATAATGGCATCTGCCTGCTCACGAGCACTCTCTAGTATTTGATCCTTGTCTCGCAATACTGCGATTGCTTTTGCAAGATCTGATGGAAATGAAACCTTTACTTTGTCCAGAATTTGCAACATTTCCCCACGGTTTAATACACAGGATGCAGAAAGTGGAACTGAGCGAGCCTCTTCAACCGCCGCGATTGCCACCTCTAGGCTTTCAACTACATCCATTCTTACTCCTTCCGCTTAACTCTAGATTTTAACCTATCGACAATAGCAGCCGGAATATAAGCTGACACATCACCGCCATAACTGGCTATCTCCTTCACTAAAGAAGAGGACAAAAATGAATGTGAGGGCGCTGTGGACATAAACAAGGTTTCAACTCCTTGTAACTGCAAATTCACTTGGCTCATCTGTAATTCATAGTCAAAATCACTCACCGCTCTTAAGCCCTTAACAATCGTTGGAATCTTATTTGTCCGGCAATAATCAACTAATAAACCACTCCAAGAGTCCACTTTTACATTTGAATAGCGGCTAGTCACCTCTTTGATCATGGTAATTCGTTCATCAACTGTGAATAGTGAACTTTTGATTTGATTAACCAAAACCGCAATTACTACCTCATCAAATAATGTACAAGCCCTAGCAATAATATCTAGATGGCCATTGGTGATTGGATCAAAAGATCCCGGGCAAACCACACGTCTCATGGATAAAACGCTAGCAACTAATTGCTAAGTTAGCCATTTTGCATCAGATCTAGCGCTCAGTTAATACTCCGTAATGAATACTGCCGTCGCCATATGAGCGAAGTTTTAGCTGCTCCAATCCTTCGGGCCAGATGAAATCTTTAGATTTGGCTTCGCGCTCAATTGCAATCACGCCAAACTTGCTTAATAGATTTAAGGTGAGAATTTTCTTTAAGATTTTTTCGACCTCACTATTAGCCACCTCATATGGTGGATCAATATAAATAACCTCATAAGGATTTTTTGCGGTATGGTTTAGAAATTCAAACACACTCTTTGTATGAACTTTATATTTCCCAACCCCGTTAAGATTTGCAATTAATGCGAAGTTCTCCTCACAAACTTCAGAACTAATTGGATTATTTTCCACTGCCTCAACTAAAGCTGCTCCTCGGGAAAGAGCCTCTACCCCTACTGCGCCAGAGCCAGCAAAAAGATCTAAAAAATGTAAACCTTCCAGATTATTAAAAGTAGAGATTAATGATGAGAATAATCCCTCACGCGCCCGATCAGATGTTGGTCTGGTAATTGAAGGGGGTGAAAAAAGTTTGCGCCCCTTGCCAAGTCCGGCGATTATTCGCATGCTCATGATTTATCCATAAAACCAGTGGCCTCATCAACTTTCAACTTTTCAACCTCAACTTTTAATTGTGGCAGGTCAGTCAATTCCGGATTCTTTGCCAAAACATTAAGTGCCACCTCTCTGGCTTGATCAATTAATTTTTCATCTCGTAATACTCGCAGCAGGCGCAAATGCGATTTACCGCCAGATTGTGAGCGACCGAGAACATCTCCCTCTTTGCGCTGCTCTAGATCTAATCTTGCTAGTTCAAAGCCATCAAGTGTCGCAGCTACTGCAACCAGCCGTTGCATGCTTTGTGAATCCTCTTGGGCATTACTAACAAATAGACAAAGTCCAGGCACGCTTCCTCTGCCAACTCTGCCGCGTAATTGATGCAACTGTGAGACACCAAATCTATCTGCATCCATTATTACCATCATTGATGCATTGGGTACGTCAACTCCAACCTCGATCACAGTTGTCGCAATTAAAACCTCGATCTCCCCTTTCGCAAATGCACTCATGGTTTCATCTTTAATCTCACTAGATAACTTGCTATGCAGTACCGCTATTTTTAAACCTTTAAGTGGGCCACTGGCTAGCTCTGGTGCTAACTCCTCAACCGCACTCATTTCATCATTATCTAAATACTCCTCACCAAGTAGTGAGGCTGCGGTGATTTCTCTCGCTGTCATCTTCTTATTCGGATTGGCGATTCGCGGTGCAACAATGTAAACCTGATGTCCTTTCGCTACCTCCTCCTTCACTCTCTCCCAAGCTCTATTTAAGTAATGCGGCTTTTCAAGCACTGGTATTAAGTGAGTTGTGATTCCTATTCGACCAGCAGGTAATTCATGCAAGGTTGAGATATCAAGATCACCAAAAACTGTCATTGCAACAGTGCGAGGTATTGGTGTTGCTGTCATTACTAATAGATGTGGTGGCTGCTTTGCCTTCATCCTTAATGCATCCCGTTGCTCTACACCAAACCTATGTTGCTCATCTACTACAACTAAACCTAAATCTTTGAACTCAACTCCATCTGAAATAAGTGCATGTGTGCCAATTACAATTCCAGTTTGTCCAGAGGCAAGTTTTGCGTGAATCGCTTTTTTTTGAGCAAGTGGTAGCGACCCAGTTAATAACTCAACCTGGGTACCAATTTCACCAGCTTGCAATATTCCAGCCTGAGCTAAATCGCCTAATAATTTAGTAATCGTTCGATAATGTTGTTGGGCTAGCACCTCAGTTGGTGCAAGCAACGCAACTTGCCCTGATGAATCAACTACCGACAACATCGCTCTTAATGCCACAACAGTTTTTCCGGAGCCGACCTCTCCCTGTAATAATCTATGCATCGGGTATTTATTTGAAAGATCCTTTTCAATTTGACTATTAACTTCAATTTGTCCAGAGGTGTATTTGAAAGGCAATTTTTCCTCAAATGCTGCCACTAAAACTGGCGTATTTGGAGTTCTTGATTTTGTGCTTAACTTTGCAATTTCATTTCGTCGCTGACCCAACAACAACTGCAGAAGTAATGCCTCATCAAAAGTGAGCCTTTGTTTGGCATTTTCTGCAGATTCAAGATCTGGCGGCTGATGAATATCAGCAAATGCTTTTTTCAAAGTTGGGTAAGCAAACTGAGCTGCAATATCTTTAGGTAAATAATCTGGCAACTCATCTAGAGAATCTAAAGTTAATTTCACACACTGCATAATTTTCCAAGAGGGTAATTTTGATGTCGCTGGATATACTGGCAGGAATTTGCCAGCAAACTCAGCTACTGCTGAATCAACATCATCACCATCAGGTATCAGCTGATAATCAGGGTGGGATAGTTGACGCTTTCCTTTAAAGATACCTACTTTGCCTGCAAATAACCCCACCCGACCGGTTTTTAAATCTTTTTCTCGCCACGCTTGGTTGAAAAAAGTTAGGGATAAATTTGCACTGCCGTCAGTAACTACTACCTCTAAGATATTTTTTCCATTTGCTCGACGTAATTTGACTGCCTCTATTTCAGCCAAGATTGTTACCTCATCTTCTGCAATTAAAGTAGAAATATCAGTCAATTCACCACGAACCACATACCTACGCGGATAATGTCGCAGTAATTCATTAACATCTGTAATACCAAAGGATTTCTCTAAAACCGCAGCAGTCCGATCGCCTAAGACATTAGTTAATCGGGTGGTAAGGATTGCCATAGTGGAAGTATCTAACGCCGCCTGGCCAACTATGCGTAACTACCCACCGGATTAGCCATTTAATACCCTCACAAGGTAATCTTTCGCCTCTAATTAAGTGAACCAAGGAAAATCAAGGGAGTAATTAACGTGTCTTCTGTATGCGATCTCTGCGGTAAGGCTCCAAGCTTTGGTAATAACGTCTCCCATTCAAAGCATGCAACCCGCCGCCGTTGGAATCCAAATATTCAAAAGATCCGCACAATTATCAATGGCCAAGCTAAACGTAAAAATGTTTGTGCATCATGTCTTAAAGCGGGTAAAGCAGTTCGCTAATTAAAAGTGCTGATATCCAGCCTTTTGAATTTTTTCACCATCAAGTAACACCTCACCATTGCCCAGCTCTACGACGCCAATCTCAAGCCCAATCTCATCACTAGCATTTTTAGGATCCACAGTAGCTAGAAAAAAGTGATCCTCTCCTCCGGTCAGAATCCAATCAAATACCTGCTCACCTAACTCAACTGCTAACTCTGCAAGATCTTTAAAATCTGATCCTGATATTAATTTATCTTTAGATAAATTAATTCTTACAGTTGACGCAGAGGCAATATGGCTAGCGTCAGTGACTAGTCCATCGCTGATATCACACATTGATGTAGCTACTTGTATTAATTTATCTGGCGCACTTAGCTTTGGATTCAAATGAGCCTCAACTACATATCTAGGACGATCTAACCCACGGGTTAATATTGCAAGACCAGCAGCAGATAATCCAGGTAATGCGGATACATAAACAATGTCGCCCACTTTCGCACCTGACCTAGTAATTGGTTTTTCTGAAATCTCACCAAGTGCGGTAATGCTTAAACTCATCTTCTCTGCTCTACTTAAATCTCCACCAATAACTGCAACTTCAAATTTATCAGCAACTGATCTAATTCCTTTTGCTAACTCACTTACCATCTGCGAGTTATTAACCTCGGTGATAGCTGCTGCTACCAGTAGATATTTAGGAGTAGCTCCCATAGCAAATATGTCTGCCAGGTTTGCCGTTGTTAACTTGGCACCTATTTGAAACGGAGTAGACCATCCCCGTTTGAAATGGATATCTTCAACCGCCATATCCACCGTTGCCACTAGTTTTTTATTCGAGGCCAAAATCACAGCAGCATCATCACCGATGCCTATCTCAACTCCAGTTTGGAATGAGGCGTGAAAAAGATCGCGCAACTGTGCGATCAGCCCTGCTTCAGATTCAGTCAATGCCACTCCCCAATTAACTCGCTATAGGCTACCCTTTCATACAGCTACATTTCATCGTTGAATATGTAGCTCGGATTGAGAGGCAAGAAATGTCTGTTCAGGCTTACATACTTATCCAAACTGAGGTTGGTAAAGCATCTAGTGTTGCAAAGGCTGTCTCTGCAATTGCAGGTGTGACAATCGCTGAAGGTGTTACCGGTCCATATGATGTGATTATGCGAGCAGAGTCGGCCAGTATGGAAGATTTTGGGCGGACCGTATTAGCTAAAGTTCAAGCAGTATCTGGGATCACCAGAACTTTGACTTGCCCAGTTACAAGCCACTGAGGGTTGATAAAACTTCTTAACTAAAACCAGCGAATCATTCCAATGATTCCTGCTGTAGCGTAAAAGAACTGTAGAAATAGTATTCCCTTGTGTTTACCCAAGAAAGCCCAAATTCCTATGAATGCAGAGGAAGCCAATAGGAGGGTGAAGCCAATAAATTCAGCTCCAATGTTGGCAGCAACTAGCAGCGAATAAAAAATAGCGGTGATAACACCAAGCCACTCAAAAAATCTTGACTTACTTATCTTCATTTAGCCACCATACCAACCATCATCGATTTTGCATCAGTACAACCCAATAATTCACTGTAACTAGTAGGAAAGACCGCATGCGGGTGCCCTGCTGCAACCCAGATGACCTCGTAATCATTTAATGCTTCATCAATTAATGTAATTGCAGGTGATGTAAGCCAGCCAATAGGAGCCACGCCACCAATTGAAAATCCTGAACTTTCTTTCACATAATCAGCATCAACCCGCTCTAATTTTTCAACACCCAACTTGCTGGCAACTAACTCTGTATCAACACGGTGCCGGCCAGAGGTAATAACTAATAACGGTGATTGGTCAGGCAATTTAAATATAATTGAAGAAGCAATTTGCCCTACCAAGATTCCAAGGCCTGCTGCAGCCTCCGCTGCACTCTTTGCTGTTTCAGCTAATACCTTTATTTCACCTTTAATAGAGAATGTTTCCATAGCAGCTACTACCCGCTTTACCGCTGACTTTTCTAAAACGCCACTCATGATGATTAGCGAGTAATGCTTGCTGAGCGATTTTGAGCACTCTGGATTAATTTTGAAATTAATGATTGATAATTTATACCAGTTTTTTCAATCAATTTTGGATAAACCGAGGTTGGGGTAAAGCCTGGCATAGTGTTAATTTCATTAATTATAATTTGGCCTTCATTTGAGTAGAAAAAATCAATTCTGGCTAATCCTTCACACCCCGCTGCATTAAACGCGATAAGTGCAGCAGCTTGAATTTTCTCCTCAACACCTTGAGGTAGATCTGCTGGTGCGACTAATTGCATTGAATTGTCTAAATACTTTGCTTGAAAATCATAAAACTCATACTTATCAGCGATAACAATCTGGCCAACTGTAGAGACCTTTACTTCACCATCTGCTTGTAAAACTGCGCATTCAATCTCCTTACCAATAACAGCTTTTTCAATTATCACCTTAGTATCAAAAGTGAGCGCGTAATCAACGGCAGTAATCAATTCACTTTCCTGCTTAACCTTGCTGGTTCCTCTACTTGAACCACTTCTTGCTGGCTTTACAAACAAGGGATATGAAAGATTGCCAGGTAATCTAAATTTGTTTGAAGTTACCACTACTCCTTCAGCCACCTTAAGGCCAGCAGCAGCAAAAATTGGTTTCGCATAAGACTTATCCATACTTACTGCACTTGCTAGCACTCCAGATCCAACATATCGCAACCCGATCATTTCAAATAATCCTTGAATCGTGCCATCCTCACCATACGGACCATGCAAAATTGGAAAAGCCACATCAATTGCTAAGTTTTTTCCACCTGAAAATAATCCACTACTGGTTAGAGTGACCTCAACACCAGATTCTGGTACTGAAGGAAGGGCGCCATTTATAATCGCAAAATTAGTATCTTCAGCAAGTAATAACCATTTACCACTCTTTGTTATACCAATTAAAACTGGATCAAATTTGCTGCGATCTATCGCACCTAGAATTCCATTTGCTGAAACACAAGAGATCTCATGCTCACTGCTCTTGCCGCCACAGATAATCGCTACTCTTACTTTGCTCATTAGATTTCAGCCTTAATACTTATCGTCATCAATCGATCCATGGCATCTCTAGGATTTAATGTGCCAGCAACAACATCTGAAACTGCTTCAATAATCGGAACTTCAACCCCAACTCGGTGAGCTAGCTCTAAAATCGCTCCAGCTGAATAAACACCCTCCACCGTCTTGACTACCTGCGCACGAGCCTTTGCAACTGAACCAGACTTTCCTAAAACTTCACCAAAACTTCTATTTCGTGAAAGTGGAGACTGGGCACTTGCTACTAAGTCACCAATTCCTGCCAAACCTAAAAAAGTAAGTGGATTGGCGCCATACGCCTGGCCAAGTTTTGCCACTTCGGATAAACCACGAGTAATCATTAAACCTTGAGTATTTTCACCATATCCCATACCAACTGCAATACCTACGGCAAGTGCCACGACACTTTTTGCAGCTCCGGCAAACTCACATCCAACCAAGTCATCTGATGGATAAATTCTGAAATAATTAGTTGAAAACAACTCCTGCATAATCGCAATATTTAGCGGATTCTCAGAGGCAGCAACCGCACCAGCTGGCTGGCGCATAATGATCTCACTAGCCAAATTTGGCCCGGTAATTATTCCCAACCTTGATTTATCTACCTCTAATACTTGCTGGGCAACCTCAGTCATTCGTAATTGAGTCTCAACCTCAATTCCTTTTATAGTACTGATAATTGGCAGATCTTTGGGAAAAAACCCTTTCCAACTATTCAAGTTTTCACGCAGGGTTTGTGATGGAATTGCCAGCAAGATGACATCTGCGAACTCAAGTACAGCTTTGATATCAGTAGTAGCTTTAAGCTCTTTTGGCAGATCAATTCCCTTTAAAAATCTTCGATTAGAGTGACGGCGATTAATCTCACGAACTACTTTTTTATTTCGCCCCCAGATTAATACTTGTTGACCAGAGTCGACCATAACCTGACCTATGGTTGTGCCCCAGGCACCTGAGCCAAGTACTGCAACTTTTTTCATTTATTACCCCTTTTGAAATTCCCAATACGAGGAAGCGTAGATTTTTTTGGATCAAAAATTTCTAATGGGGCACTCTCACCACGCAGTTGTTCTAGCAGCCTGGTTACTGCACTCATTACATAAGCTGTTGCCTCCTCGAGCGCCACAGGATCTTCAGCCCTACCTTTCCATTTTGAAAACTCCAGTGGCGGACCGGCCACGACTTGAAACTTAGCCCTGGGAAATAATTTAAGTTTTTTGCTGTAAGCAGGGAGTAATTTTTGTGCTCCCCATTGCGCACAGGGGATAACTGGTACTTGAGTTAGGATCGCCAGTCGAGCGATCCCGGTTTTTGCCTTCATTGGCCAATAATTTTCATCCCTAGTCAATGTACCCTCTGGATAAACACCTAATAGATGACCTGATTTTAAAAATGCAATCGCATGTACAAGTGAATTTGATGCTCCAGATGTCTCTCGCTCAACTGGGATTTGCCCCGCACCACTTAACACTCGGCCAATAATTGGCAGCTTAAATAGTGAGGCTTTGCCTAGATATCTTGGCGCTCTGCCATTGTCATAAAGAAAGTGCGTAAAAACCAAAGGATCAACATATGAAATGTGATTGCAAACTGCAATGGCTGCCCCACTCTTTGGAATATTTTCAACTCCACGCCACTCTCGCCTACCAACTAAATTTAATATTGGCCGCACCAAAGTAGCGCCAAACTTGAACCAATTAGTTATCCCTAGTGGCTTTCCTACTGGGGGTGCGTAGGAAACTGTTAGTTCGGTGGACACTCGTTAATTCTACGACTAATCAGGATAATCGCTATAAATGAGCGTAAAAAACGGGACCCCACGCATGAGATCCCGCTTTTAATTACTAATTAATTTAGCGACGCTTTGATTTCTTCGCCTTCTTTGCAGGCTTACGTGCGCTCTTCTTTGTCTTTGCAGCAGCTTTAGCTGGTGCTGCCTTTGATGGTGGTGT
>SHVD01000051.1 GCA_009691185.1 Candidatus Nanopelagicaceae bacterium
ATATCAACTAAATTTCCACCAGCTTTTAATGCCAGTGCGTGCCCATCTCCAGTGCCCTCCCAAGAGTTTGAGGTGATCTTAAATGTTTTTCCAACTCCACCTGTTGCAAGAATTACTGCAGGGGATTCAAACAAAAGCTCATTGCCATTTTCTCGCCTATAACCATAAGCACCAGTTACTTTGCCATTCTCCTTTAATACTTCAGTAATTGTTACTTCGGCAAATACCTTTAGATAACTTTCAGCATCCCCGTGATCTTTTTTATCTTGTTGTTGCATTGAGACTATTTTTTGTTGCATTGTTCTAATCAACTCAAGACCTGTTCTGTCTCCCACGTGAGCAAGTCGTGGATACTCATGTCCACCAAAGTTACGTTGTGAAATCTTTCCCTCACCGGTTCGATCAAATAGTGCACCCCAAAGCTCAAGCTCCCAAACTCGATCAGGAGCCTCCTTGGCATGAAGCTCAGCCATTCGGTAATGATTTAAAAACTTTCCCCCCCGCATTGTGTCTCTAAAATGTACCTGCCAGCCATCTTTATCGTTGACATTTCCCATTGAGGCAGCGATTCCACCCTCTGCCATAACAGTGTGTGCTTTCCCAAATAAAGATTTACAGATGATTGCTACTCGAAGTCCAGCCTCGCGTGCTTCAACCGCAGCACGAAGACCAGCACCTCCTGCGCCAATTACTACCACATCATAATTGTGGCGCTCCATAGGAATTTTCTCACTCATATTTGTCATCACTTAGAAGAAGTAGAAATTGGTAATGGCCCCACTTGCGACCTGGCGGACGTAAACATCAGTTAAGGCAACACCAAATAGTGATACCCAAGCAAAATTAGGGTGGTAATGATTTAACTTAGAAACAGTTGTCCATGCTTTATATCGAATTGGATGTTCGGAAAAGTTTTTAAGTCTGCCACCTAATGTGTGACGGCAGGTGTGACAGGAAGCAGAGTAAAGCCAAAGCAGGGTGGCATTTGCAAGTAGGACTAATGTGCCAACACTCATATGTCCCCACTGCCCCTCCTCATTTTTAAATGCAATTACTGCGTCATAGGTCAAAATAATGTTGAGAACTAACCCGGCGTAAAAAAACCAACGATGACCATTTTGTAAGATCAATGGCGCTTTAGTCTCACCTGTGTATTTTTTATGTGGCTCCGCTACTGCGCAAGCTGGTGGTGACATCCAAAAAGATCGGTAGTAAGCCTTGCGGTAGTAGTAGCAGGTCATTCTAAAACCGAGTGGGAATATCAAAATAAATAAAGAAGGTGAAATTAAAAGTCCAAATAAAGTGATGGAGCCAATTGGTGTACCAAAATGGGCAGCACCCTCCACACAGACAGTTGATAAACATGGTGAGTAAAAAGGTGAAATTAAGGGCTCAGCAAAGTAATTTTTATTTTCAAATGCCCTAAAGGTTGCATAAATAACAAACAAGATTAGAACTGCAAATGTCATTAATGGCTGCAGCCACCAACGATCTGTTCTTAAAGTTTTATCGGTAAGTAAGGCTCTGCCGACAGAAAATACACCAGTCTTTTGAACTTTTGAATCTAATAAAGCCATGCCATTATTTTGCTCTCATAAAATCACTTGCGCCACTTAAATGAGCGCTTAAGCAATATGAAATCACACACAAAGAGATTAAATCTGGCGGAGGGCGTGGGATTTGAACCCACGAAGGTTTCCCTTGCCGGTTTTCAAGACCGGTGCACTCGGCCACTATGCGAGCCCTCCATGGGCAAACTTACCTGCAATAGTGATAGCACCCAAAATTACGCATTACTTATTGGGGAAGTTCTAATAACCTTTCAATCACCTTTGCTACGCCATCTTCTTGATGCGCATCAGTTTGATACTTTGCATGCTTCATTAGATCTGGGTGGCCATCCGCCATCGCCCAAGATCTACTTGCCCAAGTGAGCATAGAAAAGTCATTTGGATTATCGCCAAATGTCACACAATCATCAGCTGTTAATCCATGACGAGAAGCCATCTTGGCAAGAGTTGCACCCTTACTTACACCATCTGCTGATATCTCCAGTAATGAATCAGTTGAGTTTGAATGGGTGACAGTTGCAATTCCTGCTAACTCCTTACTTGCTAATACCAACATCTCATCGGAGGAGAATTCGCCATTTTGACACCTTGCTAATATTTTTAAAGCAGGAGCAGTAATTACATCTTCAATCTGTTCCACTCCAACATCATCCGCGCCAATATTCCACCTCGGTATATATGACCTTTCTCGGTGAAACTCTTGATTAGCTTCGATTGCAAAAGTTACCTGCGGAATCACCTTGCGCAACCGTTTAACGGTCTCTAGTTGCGCTGCAACAGAAAATAGCCACTCCTCTAAAATCTTTTCATTTACAAAATCATAAAGCATTGCGCCATTACCGCAGATTCCCAGGCCAAAGTTAAAGTTCTCTTTTATCTCTGTCATCCACCTAATTGGACGTCCAGTCACAAAGTAGATATGAATACCAGCGGCATCTGCTGCTGTAAAAGCTATTTTTGTTCGTTCAGAAATAAATCCATAATTAGCAACAATTGTGCCATCTAGATCTGTACCAATAAACTTTGGTCGCTTACCGGTAATGGTTTTTAAAACACTCACGCACAGACCAAAGTATCCATTCCAAGAAATGGAATTAACGCCTTTGGCACCTTTACGCTGCCATCTTTTTGTTGATGGTTTTCTAAAATTGCCACAATTGTTCTTGGGATAGCTACCAATGTGCCATTTAAGGTAGCAACTGGTTTGGTTCCTTTTTTATCCTTATATCTAATATTTAATCTTCGAGCTTGGAACTGGGTGCAGTTTGAGGTACTAGTTACCTCTCGATATGCACCTTGGGTTGGAATCCAAGCCTCGATATCAAATTTGCGTGCTGCACTTGCCCCTAAGTCACCGCTTGCAACATCAATAACTCGGTATGCAATCTCTAAAGAGTCGAAGAATTCCCTCTCCCAATTTAATAGCCGCTTGTGCTCAGCTTCAGCATCCTCTGGTTTACAAAATGTAAACATCTCCACTTTTTCAAATTGATGCACCCGAATTATGCCGCGAGTATCTTTGCCGTAACTACCCGCCTCTCTTCTAAAACAAGGTGAGTAGCCGGCATATCTAATTGGTAGTTGATCTAATATCTCATCCATATGAAATGCAGCGAGCGCCACCTCAGATGTACCAGCTAGATATAACTCATCCTCTTTTAAGTGATAAACATTTTCAGCAGCTTGACCTAAAAATCCTGTCCCTTCCATCGCCACCGGCTTTACCAAAACTGGTGGAATCATTGGAATAAAGCCGCCCTTAACAGCTAATGAAATTGCATAATTAACCAGCGCCAGCTCAAGCAAGGCACCTGGCCCGGTTAGATAATAAGAACGAGCACCTGAAACCTTTGCACCCCGCTCAATATCAATCGCTTTTATTACTTTGCCGATCTCAACATGATCTTTTGGTGCAAACCCTTCAGCTTTAAAATCACGAGGTTTGCCAACTGTTTCAATAACTTTGAAATCTGCTTCACCACCCACAGGTGCTGCTGGGTCAATTAAATTTGCTATTAATAGACCAGCTTTGTGTGCAGCATCTTCAGCCTCTGCTCGCTTTGCATCCGCAGCCTTCACTGATGCAGCGAGCTTTTTAGCACTCTCTAGTAAATTTTCTTTTTCACTTCCTTTGGCTGCGCCTACTGATTTAGATAATAAGTTTTGTTCAGCTCGTAGTTTTTCAAACTCTACAATCGCCTCCCGACGTGCATCATCTACTCTTAATAATTTATCAACGATGCCAGCATCTTCACCGCGCGCTTTTTGCGAGGCTTTAAAGGCCTCTGGGTTTTCGCGAAGTGCTTTTAGATCGATCATATGAAAGTAGCCTACCGATTACTTTGCTTGCGGATAGGAACCTAGAAAACGAATATCACCACAAATTTGCTTAAGCCCTACTAAAACAGCAGATATGCCTGGTTCATCGATATGTCCTTCGGCATCAATGATGAAGTGATAATGGCCCAGTTCAATACCAGTTGGCCGGCTCTGAATAAAAGTTAAATTGATTTGGTGTTTTGCAAACTCATTTAATATCTCAAGTAAAGCTCCAGCATGATCGATATCAATAAAAACCGCCAGTGATGTCCGATCCTTACCTGTGGCCGGTGGTGTTTGACCTGGTTTTTCCACCACAACAAATCTAGTTACCGCCCCTTGGTTATCGCCAATGTTTTGCGCTAAAACTTTTAAACCATAATTTTTTGCTGCAATTGGCGCTGCGATTGCGGCCTCGTAATCCCCTTTACTTAATCCCTTAGCTGCTGCTGCGGTGGATGAGATTTCGATAAGTTGCGCGTTTGGAAAGTTTTTTGCAATATAACTTCGACATTGTGCTTCAGCGTGTGGGTGGGTGGCAATTGATTTAATCTCTTTTGGGTCAGTTTTATCTAGGCTCATAAGCGAGAAGGAGACTGGCAAAGTTGTCTCAGCTGTTATTACTAATGGATCACCAATTGCTAACTCATCTAAGGTCCTTGCTACTACACCTTCTACTGAGTTTTCAATTGGGACCAAAGCTTTTTGGCACTCACCAACTCTTACCGCATTAAGTGCAGCAGTGACATTTGCATAAGCAATTAACTGATCATTTTTTTCTGAGATCTTTATCAACGCTGCTTCTGTAAATGTTCCAGCAGGACCAAGATAGGCGTACTTGATTGACATGGGTTAAGAGTAGCCGAGTGATCCTCGCACCCGTGCTGGGTAATCTGTCATTACCGCATAAACTCCAAGGTCCTGACAGAGTTTTAGATCCTTTGGCTCATTAACTGCCCAAGCCATTACCTTCCTTCCTTTCTTAATTTGATTAGCTACAAAAGTTGGCTCACTGCGGATCAATTCGATATTTGCTGCAACAATTGATGTGGGATTTAGATAAGAAAATATTTTATGTTGAATTAAAAATCCACTACTAAACCCACTTCGTTTATTTCTAAGGGTGGCGAAGTATGAAAAGGAGATTAAAAATACCTTAATTTTACTCTCCTGTATTTTTCTACTGTTTTCATCCAGCAATTTATGAATCTTCTTTTCAATTAATCCTCCACTTGGTACAGGGTGCTTTGATTCAATTACTAGATCTTTGTTATTGCTTATTGCTAAATCCAATAGTTGATCTAACCGATATGGATTAATAGCCAGCTTTAAATCTTGGTAGGTAGTTTTTGCAATCTCTATTGGTTTATTAGATAGCCTGCTGGTATTACTGTCGTGATAGCAAATTATTTGATTATCTTTTGTCAGCCGCACATCGCACTCGAATCCATCAGCTGCTTGTGAAATGGCTGCTAAATAGGCAGCCTCTGTGCCTTCAGGAAATTCACCGCTGGCACCACGGTGGGCGTAGATCAGCATTTGTTGGGCCGCCCCTTCATTATCAAACTCAAATCTGTGGTGAGATTGGCTCTATGAAATGGCAGTTTAACTCCTTTGCGCAGACAGATCTTGGTTTGGTCAGAGGTGGAAATGAAGATTCAGCCATTGTTTGCCGCAATTTAATTGCAGTCGCCGATGGTATGGGTGGTCATGCTGGTGGTGAAGTGGCATCTGCTATTGCAATTAACGCCTTAGAGCAACTGCTACCAATAATTTCTGATTCAAAACTCGAACTAGTTTCCCGGGAAGATTTATTTTCAAATATTACCTACGATATTGATCGACAAATACTAGAAAAAAGTAAGTTGCAACCAGATTTATCTGGCATGGGCACAACCTTGACTGCATTAAGCATTTTAGATAAAAACATTGAATTGCTCCATATTGGTGACTCACGTTGTTATCGCTACCGAGATAAAAAACTTGAACAATTAAGTTATGACCACACTGTGATGCAAGAGTTATTAGATCAAGGAAGACTTACACCGGAGGAGGTATTTGATCATCCGCAGCGTTCATTACTAACCCAAGCATTAATGGGGGATTCAGGCCTTGATCCAGTATTAGTCAGTTATGAGATAAAAAAGGGGGATAAATTTCTTCTTTGTAGTGATGGATTGACAAATGTTTTATCAAATTATGAGATCAATAAAATAGTTGAAGCAACTGAAGATAGCAAGGTAGCAGCAGCCTTAATCACTGAGGTTTTATCAAAGGGTGCACCCGATAACATCACAATCATTTGGAGTGAAATAATTCAGAGTGACCAAGATGATTTGGTCAAAAAGCTAGGCGCAGCAAATGAATAGTGAGATCAATAAATTATCCAACGGAAGATACAACGTTGGCCAAATGATTGGCACCGGCGGTATGGCCGATGTTTATCTAGGAAAAGACACAAGATTAGATAGGGATGTAGCAATAAAAGTTTTGCGCCGTGATTTAGCAAAGGATCCAGCCTTTGTTGCCAGATTTAGAAAAGAGGCGTTAGCTGCCGGTGGTTTAAATCATCCTGGAATTGTGGCGGTATATGACTCTGGTAAGGAAAATGACTCCCCTTATATTGTGATGGAGTTGGTCAGCGGGATAACACTTAGACAATTGATGTTGGATGAACAAATTTCATCACAACGCAGCCTTGAAATAATTAAAGGAATTTTACAAGCACTTGATTACTCACACAGTAAGTCAATTGTGCACCGAGATGTAAAACCTGGAAATATTATGATTACAGATTCTGGTGATATCAAGGTGATGGATTTTGGGATTGCAAGAGCAACTGGTGATATCGGTGCAACCATGACAAGTACTTGGAATGTAGTTGGCACTGCGCAATACCTGTCCCCGGAGCAGGCAACTGGTGAGATGGCAGATGGGAGAAGTGATCTCTACTCATTAGGTTGTGTGATGTATGAATTACTAACTGGCAGACCACCATTTACCGGTGACACACCAGTATCAGTGGCCTACCAACATGTATCTGCCCAGATAACACCTGCCTCACAAATTAAACCAGGATTAGATATAAATATTGATCGCATGCTTGAGGTTGTATTAGCGAAGGATCCTGCCCACAGATACCAAGATGCAAAGGCAATGTTGGCAGATTTAGAGCATGTAATAAAAGGTGAGCCAGTTACCACAAAGATTAAAAAAGTAATTCCTCGTCGTAAATTAATTACAAGATCGATCTTAGTAATCTCACTGTTGACTCTAATTGCATTTGGTTATCTTTCTACCGCACCAGATGGTGCCACAATAAAAGTGCCAAATGTGGTTGGCCTGACGGAGGATGAGGCAAGGGCATTACTTAAAAACTTCAATATCAATATCGAGGCAGCACCAAATGCAAAAATCCCAGTCAATCGCGTTGCATCGCAATTACCACTTGCCACCTCAGATGCGGTAGCTGGAAGTAGTGTCACCTTAACTATTTCAGAGGGGCCCGGAAACACCACAGTCCCTGTTGGTTTAATTGGTTTATCACTTGAAGAGGCAAGATATAAATTAACCTCGGCAGGTTTGCTTATCGCCCAAACTATTGCAGTTGATTCAGATCAAGCACCTGGTGTTGTAATAAGTATTAATCCAATCCCAGGCACAACTATTACAGCCGGAAGTGGTGTAACCCTTGAGATTGCAAGTGGAAATGTGCAGGTACCATCCTTAATTGGATTAAATGAGATTGGCGCTAAGACTGTATTAACCCAAGCTGGGTTTTTAATACGGGAGATCACAGCCTTTGATCCAAGTAAGACAGTTGGTGAGATTC
>SHVD01000052.1 GCA_009691185.1 Candidatus Nanopelagicaceae bacterium
TATGTGCAAGAGCTTAGATTTGCTAATTATGTTGATGCATTCCTAGCAAATAAAGAGCAGTACTTACGATCATTTGTTTATGCAGCCTTTGCCACTTTATTAGCTCTTGCAATTGCCTATCCACTTGCTTATGCAATTGCTTTTAAATCTGGAAAATACCGTAATATTTTATTAGTTATGGTGGTTGCACCTTTTTTTACATCTTTTCTACTCAGAACTATTGCTTGGACTCAAATTTTGGCAGACTCAGGACCAATTGTTTCTGCTATAAAAGTGTTGCCCTTTGTAGATGAGATGTTTCGAATTAATAACACCTCAACTGCAGTGGTAATTGGTCTTGCCTACAATTTTTTACCATTTATGACTCTGCCACTTTATGCCTCACTTGAGCGAATTGATCCAAGAACTCTTGAAGCAGCAGGTGATCTTTATGCAAATGGTTTTACAACATTTAGAAAGGTGACGCTGCCGCTTTCAATGCCAGGAGTAGTTGCTGGCACCTTACTTACCTTTATTCCAGCAGCTGGAGATTATGTAAATGCTGCAATTCTAGGAAACCCGGGCACAAAGATGATTGGAAATGTTATTGAATCAAGGTTTTTTGCGGTTGTAGATTACCCAACCGCTGCAGCTCTTTCCTTTACTTTGATGGCAACTATCCTAATTTTAGTAACACTTTATATTAGAAAATCTGGAACGGATGAGCTGGTATGACCACCTTATCTGCGCCAATGCCATCACTTCGCCATCGCAGCTCAAGATGGTTTACTAGAAATTTAATTCGTATTTATGCAGGCTTGGCATTTATCTATTTATTCATTCCAGTTGCCTACACCTTTGCTTTCTCATTTAATGATGCCGGCAAAAGCAATCTTGTTTGGCAAGGCTTTACTCTGGATAATTGGAAGAATCCATGTGGGGCAGCCCAGGTTTGTGAGGCTGTTGCTAACTCACTGCAGATCGGTGTTATCTCAACAGTTGCAGCAACAATCTTTGGAACCATGATTGCATTTGCACTAGGCAGACATAAATTTAAGGGGAGAAAAACTACCAACCTTTTGATCTTTCTACCGATGGCAACTCCCGAGGTGGTTCTGGGAGCATCACTGCTAGCTATGTTTTTAAATCTACGAATTAATCCAGGTTTTTGGACAATCGTCATTGCCCACGTGATGTTTTGCATCTCATTTGTGGTGGTAACTGTTAAGGCAAGGATTGCATCCTTAGATCCAAGGCTTGAACAAGCTGCGATGGATCTTTATGCAAATGAACGGGAGACCTTTCGGTTTGTAACTCTGCCACTTGTAATGCCAGGCATTGCCGGCGCAGCATTGTTGGCATTTTCCTTATCATTTGATGATTTCATTATCACCAACTTCAACTCTGGCATCGTTTCAACATTTCCAAAATTCGTTTATGTTTCAGCTGCGCGGGGCATACCAGCCCAAGCAAATGTGATTGGTAGTGCAATGTTTTTCATCGCATTAATCATTGTTATAGTAGGCCAGGTAGTTTCCCACCAACGAAAGAAGTCATGACCAATATCGGCAATATGTACGGCCCAGATTTCACCTTTCTTGGTATTCCAAGATGTGATCTTGATAAGCCTGAGAGCTATAAAGGCGCTGATGTAATTATTGTTGGCGCGCCAATTGATAGCGGTACATCCCATAGATCAGGGGCGAAGATGGGACCACAAGCTATTCGAATGGGTGATTACCTTCCTCATGATGCCTCAAGGCCACATCTAGCAATGCGAATTGATCCATTACAAAAATTAAAAATATTTGATGCTGGTGATCTATTAATGTCAGGTGCGGATTTAGTTAAATCATTAAAAGTTCTTGAGGTGGCAACTGAGAAGATTTCAAAAGCCGGTGCGATTGCAGTTGTCTTAGGTGGAGATCACTCCATTGCTTCAGCTGATGTGGCTGGTATTGCAAATCATTTGGGCAAAGGCAAAGTTTCAATGATTCATTTTGATGCTCACGCTGATACCGGGCAGGATCACTTTGGCGCCCTAATTGGCCACGGCACACCAATGCGCAGATTAATTGAATCAGGTTCTGTTCGTGGTGATCGCTTTTTGCAATTAGGACTTCGTGGTTACTGGCCAGATGATGCCACCTTAAAGTGGATGGCTGGTAAGGGAATGAGATCTTATGAGATGACTGAGATCCATCACCGCGGAATGAAAGCTGTTCTTGATGAATCATTTTCAATTCTGACCGATGGTTGTGATGGTGTCTTTTTATCTGTTGATATTGATGTAGTTGATCCAGGTATGGCGCCCGGTACTGGCACACCAGAGCCAGGGGGAATGACAAGTAGAGAGTTACTTGAAGCAGTTAGAAGAATTTGTTTTGAATTACCAATTGTTGGTGTTGATGTAGTTGAGGTGGCACCTGCCTATGACAGCAGCGACATCACCGCGATCTTGGCTAACCGAGTTGTGCTTGAGGCGTTGTCTGCAATTGCGCTTAAAAAATCAGGTGGCAAATACTCACAAACTAGAAATATTTTAGACCGCTAAAACCTTTCGGTAATAGGTAGCGGTGGTATCAACTCCTCCAGCAGGACAAGTTTTGCAAGATGCTTCTTGTTTAAGTAGCCCTGCGCGAAGTGCAACCGCTTGGGATGCATTATTTAAATCAGAGATTGTGGCTTGAATAGTTTTAATATTGGAATGAGTTTTTGCATACTTTTCAACTTCGAAAATCGCATTAACAACAGCCCCGTTTCCCCTACCCCAAGGGGCGATCCAGTAACCAATCTCAGCCACGCCATCTTCATTAACTGTATGAATTGAAATTACGCCAACTGGTTTATTTTGCTCATTTTTAATTACCCAAATTTTGTACTCATTTAGCGCATTGGCTGTAAAGCTAGTTGCATGCTCCATCAAATATGGCTTTGGCACAGTAGTCCAGTATTGAATCTGCTCATCTTGGCAGGCATCAAAAATCCAACTGGCATCAGTTGGCTTGATATCTCTTACTTGATGGACGGACATTACTTAATTGAAGCTAGTGCCTCATCTAAAACACCAAGTCCATCACGCAGTAAATCCTCTTCAATAATTAATGGTGGCAATAATCTAATTACATTTGCATAGGTTCCAGCTGAAAGTATCAGCACACCTTTGCTAGTGCAGTACTTAAGAATTGCAGTTAATGCCTCAGGATTTGGATCCATGGTGCCGGGCTTAATTAACTCAATCGCCTGCATAGCACCTCTACCTCTTACCTCACCAATGATTGGATACTTCTTTGCCATAGCATTTAAGGCATCAGTTAATATCTTGCCAATTTTATTTGCCCGCTCAGCTAGATTTTCTCGCTCAATAATCTCAATTGCACCTAACGCTGCAGCACATGCAACTGGATTTCCACCATATGTGCCACCTAAGCCACTTAAGTGAATTGAATCCATAATCTCAGCACGTCCGGTGACACCAGCAAGTGGCATACCAGCAGCGATTCCTTTGGCAGTGACAATTAAATCTGGAATGACAGATTCATCTTCACATGCAAACATATCTCCAGTTCGTGCAAATCCAGTTTGTACCTCATCTGCAATAAAAACAATTCCGTTTTCTTTGCAGAATTTGGCAAGCCCAGGCAGGAAGCCCTTACACGGAACAATAAATCCACCCTCACCAAGAATTGGTTCTATAACGATACAAGCAACATTACTTGCACCGATCTCTTTTTCAATTTTATGGAGCACCATAGACAAAACAGAACTCTCACAAGGTTTAGTGCATGCATCACATCGATAGGGATATGCTATTGGCATGCGATAAACCTCTGGGGCAAAGGGTCCAAATCCATCCTTGTACGGCATGCTCTTTGCTGTCATTGCCATAGTTAGATTAGTTCTTCCGTGGTATCCATGCTCAAAGACAACAACTGCAGATCGCTTAGTAAATTTACGAGCAATCTTTACGGCATTTTCAATTGCCTCAGCACCTGAGTTGAAGAGAGCCGATTTCTTTTTATGAGTACCTGGGGTTAAGCGATTTAAAGCTTCACAAACCTCAACATATCCGGTGTAAGGAACAACCATAAAACAGGTATGAGTAAAGGCATCTATTTGGCGTTTAACATTCTCTCTCACCTCTTTTGCAGAGTGGCCAACATTTAAGACTGCAATTCCAGCACCTAAATCTAAAATTGAGTTGCCATCAACATCAACAATAATTGCACCCTCAGAGTGATCAATAAAAACTGGAAAAGCTGTTCCAAGTGAGGCAGAGACCGCCTCGCCTCTGCGCTTTAATAATTCAGCAGATTTTGGTCCAGGAATAGCAGTAATCAGGTTGCGCTTTTGTGTAACTGGTTTTCTAGCCTCTGAGTACATGCGTAAATACTATCTGAAAGGTGATAGGGATGGCGCAGTTAAGATAGGTGCATGCGTGATGTAGTGGTCTTGGGGTCAACTGGCTCTATCGGGGTGCAAGCGCTGGAGATTGTGGCGGGCAACCCAAACAAGTTTCGACTTGTTGGTTTAAGTGCGGGGCGAAAAAGACCTGAGTTATTAATGCAGCAAGCGAAGAAATTTAATGTACCAATAGTTGGTTCTATGGCCCCTGCCCCTAAAACTTCTGGCGTGCAGGTTATTGATGGGCCAAACTCTTCAGTTGAGATCGCCGCCTTACCTTGTGACATTGTCTTAAATGGCATCAGCGGATCTATTGGCTTAGGGCCAACCTTGTCAGCACTTGCAGTTGGCAACAAGGTGGCGCTAGCAAACAAAGAATCCTTAGTTGCAGGTGGTGATCTAGTAATGAAGTATGGCGCAGATAAATTAATTCCAGTTGACTCAGAACACTCTGCAATATTCCAAGTAATGCAGGCTGGTAGATCAAGTGATATAAAAAAACTAATTTTAACTGCAAGTGGTGGACCATTTAGAGATGTAGATGATTTATCCCAAGTGAGCGTTGCAGATGCGCTTAATCATCCAACCTGGTCAATGGGTGAGGTGGTAAGTATTAACTCTGCTACTTTATTAAATAAAGGGCTAGAGATAATTGAGGCACATTATCTTTTTGGAGTTGATTATGATGATATTGAGGCGGTAATCCATCCACAGTCGGTTGTGCACTCATTAGTTGAGTTTTCAGATGGCTCTACCCTTGCCCAAGCCTCACCGCCAAATATGAAGGGACCAATTGCGTATGCATTGGCATACCCAGAGCGAATAAATAAAGCTTGTGCGCCAATTGATTGGAGTAAGAATCATAATTGGCAGTTTCTTCCAATTGATCATGAAAAGTATCCTGCTATTGCATTAGCAAAATTATGCGGCAGATTAGGCGCAGGTTTGCCTGCGGTATTTAACGCAGCTAATGAGGTTGCAGTGGCAGCCTTTTTAGCAGGACAGATTAAATTCACAGCAATAATTGATATTATAGAGCAGGTCGTCCAGGCATTTGGCAGTAATACACCAACTACAATTAGAGATATTTCTGATGTCAGCGGGATAGAGCAAAGTGCGCGCAGTAAAGCAAGTGAGATTGTTAAGGAGCTAATTTAAATGGCGATCATAGGAGTTATAGCGTTTGTTGTTGCTCTGCTCTTATCGGTAATGATTCATGAGGCTGGACATTATTTAACTGCAAAAAGATTTGGTATGAAGGTGACGGAATTCTTTGTTGGCTTTGGTCAAAAAATCTGGTCAACCCAACGTGGTGAAACTGAGTTTGGGGTAAAGGCAATTCCTGCTGGTGGTTACTGCCGCATAGTTGGCATGACTCCCAGGGAGGTATTAAGTGAAGCAGATGCAGATCGTGCCTTTATTAAAGCTGGAGTTAGTCAACGGCTTATTGTTTTGGGAGCTGGTTCATTTCTGCACTTTGTAATTGGTTTTGTGTTGCTCTTGACCTTATTTTCAGCAATTGGTATCACCTCACTCACCAATCAGGTTGAAAGAGTAAGTGATTGCATTCCACAAACTACTACTGAGGTGTGTTCAAGTAAATCCACACCATCGCCGGCAAAAAATGCCGGCATAGTAGCTGGTGATGAGATCATAAGTATTAATGGCGTTGAGTACACCGAGTGGGCTCAGGCGGTGCGGGTTATTAGGGCATCTGCTGGTAAGCAATTGGATATAACGGTAAATCGCAATGGCGCATTACTTGATATTTTAGTAACTCCAGCATTTAGAGATCTTGATGGTAAAAAAATTGGTGTATTAGGTGTGGTCAACAAGGTTGGTACCGTAACTTATGGACCAATTACAGCGGTTAGTAAGGCTGGCTCATTTACTATTGAGATACTGCAAAATAGCTTAACTGCGCTAATTTCATTGCCAAGTAAAATTCCTGATTTGATAAATCAAACTTTTGGTAATGAAGAGCGAGATCCTGAAGGCTTAGTTGGAGTAGTTGGTGTGGCTAGAGTCAGTGGTGAGACTGCAGAGACTAAGGCGTTGACGGGTAGAGAGAAGATTGCTACCTTTGTTTTGATTATTGCCTCCCTTAATTTATTTGTTGGCATGTTTAATCTGTTGCCATTATTGCCATTAGATGGTGGTCATATGGCGGTGGCAATTGCTGATGGGGTGAGAAATACTCGGGCAAAAGCAAAAGGATTGGCTAAACCAGCACCTTTTGATGTCGAACGGCTCACACCAATTACTATGGTGGTCTTTGTTTTGATGGCTTCTTTATCACTTCTGCTGCTCACCGCCGATATTCTCAACCCAGTTCGACTTAATTTCTAGATAAGATTTACTTATGGTTGATCTTGGTATTCCAGCAGCACCACCACCCACCTTGGCGCCAAGGCGCAAAAGTCGGCAATTAAAAGTAGGTTCAGTTTTAGTTGGCGGGGATGCACCAGTTTCAGTGCAATCTATGTGCACTACATTAACCGCAGATGTTGACTCCACTTTGCAACAGATCGCAGAGCTAACTGCCTCTGGTTGTCAGATTGTTCGGGTGGCAGTTCCATCCCAAGATGATGCTGATGCACTTGCTACAATTGCTAAAAAATCACAGATTCCAGTAATTGCTGATATTCATTTTCAACCAAAGTATATTTTTGCAGCAATTGATGCTGGTTGCGCTGCAGTTCGGGTAAATCCAGGAAATATTAAACAATTTGATGACAAGGTTAAAGAGGTGGCAAAAGCTGCAGGAGATGCCGGAATTCCAATTCGAATTGGTGTTAATGCTGGTTCCCTTGATCCAAGGTTGCTGGCAAAGTATGGCAAGGCAACACCTGAGGCGCTAGCTGAGTCAGCGTTATGGGAGGCATCTTTATTTGAGGAGCATGGTTTCTCTGATATTAAAATCTCAGTAAAACATCATGATCCAGTAACTATGGTGAAGGCTTATCGCATACTGGCAGCAAAATGTGATTACCCATTACATCTTGGTGTTACTGAGGCTGGACCGCTATTTCAAGGCACAATCAAATCTGCAACCGCTTTTGGCATATTACTTGCTGAAGGAATTGGCGACACTATTCGTGTTTCACTCTCCGCCCCACCAGTGGAGGAGGTCAAAGTTGGTATCTCTATTTTAGAATCTTTAAATCTACGGCAACGAAAGCTTGAGATTGTCTCTTGTCCATCATGTGGCAGAGCCCAAGTTGATGTTTAT
>SHVD01000006.1 GCA_009691185.1 Candidatus Nanopelagicaceae bacterium
ATCATGACAGTTGCAGTCTTCACCTGTAAGCCAGAGGCAAGTGTGGCTGAGATTATGTCGATGATGACTGAAAAGCGGATAAGGCATGTGCCGGTAGTTGATGAGAAAGGTAATCTACTTTCAATAGTCTCAATTGGTGATGTGGTTAAACACCATTTAAGTGAAATCTCATTAGAAAATCAAACTCTTAAAGAGTATCTATCTACTGCTCGTTAGCAGATGTGCACCTTATAAATCTTAGTATTTTGTGGCTTAAATCATCCATGCCACTTTATCAACTACACTTAGCATATGAATAAATTACTTAGCATGACCAGGTATGCGGTAGTTGTGCCTGCCCTGGCATCCATCTTAGGAGCACTGCTGCTGATGGCCCAGGGCTCCATTGAGATGGTGATGGTGGTAATCCAGGCGATCTCAAATGAGTTAACCTTAAAAGAATCAATTGTGGATGTATTAACTGCAATTGATGCAATCTTGCTGGGAACAGTACTTTTAGTAATTGGTTATGGCATATATGAGTTATTTATTGATGCTGAGATTGATGTGCCAACCTGGCTTAGGGTGGATGATCTAGATGATTTAAAATCAAAGCTAATTGGTGTGGTAGTTGCCATTATTGCAGTGGTATTTGTCGGTGTATTTGTTGATACTGATCGATCAGATGATGTGGTTTCTTACGGCCTTGGAGCAGGAGCGATAGTGGCAGGTCTTGCTATTTTTGCCTTTGCAACTAAAAAGGATCGAAGTAACTCTAGAACTGGAAAAAGTTAAGCTTTAATCTGTTTAGGTATTAAACCCTCTAGTGTGAGAACTGGCTTACTCTTTGCTGCATCTTTTATCTCAGTATTAATTGCTTTAATCGTTGCCGGGACTCCCTTTTCATATGCGTGCAGGGCTAGTGCAAATAAATGCGCGAAGGCGAAGCCACCTTGGGGTGAAAACCTTATGCCAGATGATTTCTGTCGGTTTGAGACGCCAAAGATAAAATCAGTCCGCTCTAGGTTTGAAAAAGATGAGAGCAGTTTGGCAAATGCCCACTCAGTACTTGCAATTGGACCAGAGAAGATAAGTCTTTGATTGGTTAACTTCACCATGCCAGAGTCTTTATCAAGCTGCATTACCTCACCTGGGACTACCTGACCCTTAAAGGAGCCGACTCGATATCTAATACCTGCTACCAATGGAAAAGAAAAACCTTGGGAGCCACCAACATACTTAGATGCTGTTCTGCCCGCTTCATGGAAAACTCCAGAGCCGGTCCATAAAACTAACTCACCTTTTTTCTGCGTCAGTGAGTGATCATCAGGTTCATTGCCACTGGCGGCGTTATTGAAGATTTCAAGTGCGGTGGCCAGTACTTCATTCTCTTGATTCCATTGATGCATCTCTAACTCAAAGATATTTTGTGCTCGCTTAGCAGCGCGCTTGCTTTTAAAGTTTGCAATAAATCCCATGGGTTAATCATAACTACTTAGAGTGACAATGTGGATAGTCAAAGCGCGGGCAGTATTGATTAATCCAAGATGCGCAGGTGAAAAAATTTAAATAATTAAAAGCAGCTATTTTCTATAGATTACTCACATCAAATCCGCTAAATTATCGACTTGGTAAAAACAAAGGTGGATCACATAAAACCTTGGTGGCAGCAGGCAGATTGCCAATAAACTTTTCCTGGCACACCAGCGTTGAAGTATCAGGGTATAAAGTAAGACAAGTTTTGATGGAAAGAGCATTACTTACTGAAGAGGAGGCATACAAATTAGTACACAAAATAAAGTAAAGGTTGTTGTTGATTTCTATAGAGATGGTGCAAATTGGGATGCTGATTGCGAAGAGGTTGGCCTGGTTGGATATGCAGATCCGGATATTAATGTTGTGCGAGAAAATGTCTTTGATTCAATTAGATTCTTTTTAGAAACTGATGATATTGAGTTTTTAGAGCGGATTGTTTCGATAGAGGATCTTGGGTAATTAATCTAAAGAGTAACAAGCTCAGATCTTTATCACTGAGTGAATTATGTACTCAGGTGTGATCACCTTGCCAGATGCGGTATCAATCTGAGTTGGGATGCCATTAATGGTGGCGGTAGTAAGCAGTGCTAACTGGCAGGCGATATCAGTCATAAAGTAAAGGCCATTAGCACCGGTGCGATCGATGATCTTTTGTCCCCAGGCAAGCTTTTCATCTGAGTACTTCTCTCGATCATTTTTATCATCATCAAGGACAGCAAGTAGATATCGTTTTATCTCAGCGCCCATACTGGTTGGATCATCAGAGTTAGTAAGCAGATCGGTGAGCTGGGCATCTAGATCACTATCTTTAATCTTTGCACGCTTGCGCTCTTTTTTCTTCTCTCGATAGTTGAGATAGAAATAGATTGCAAAACCAAGTAGTAGATACTCCATTGATCTCCCCCTTAAGTTACTGGAGGTAAACCTATTACTACCTACTGACGGTGGGAATAACCCTTACAGCAGAGCCAGGGCAATGTAGGCAAAGAGCTGGCCTAGGAGATAACTAAAAATAAGCAGGGTGGTGTGAAAACTTCGTACCCATGGCTTAGGGAGCTTTTTTGGGGAGTCACTGCCAAACTTCACTCTTCTGATCTCATCAAGAACTGGTTTTTCTAGCACCTCGGTGAAAACAATTAACAAAATAGTGCCGATCACAAAACCTAAGGCAAAAATGATCGGTGTCATTTGCTTATTTATCTCTTTCTAAGATTGGCACCAGCTTGCTGCCTACCACCATGGCAGCGCCAATTAATACTAAGTTTTTGATGATGTACTGACCCTCCAGGGTGAGAACAAATGGAAAATCAATAAAGCAGATTTCAGGGCGCAGGATAAGTGGCAGAAAGGTGCCGGGCATTTGTAGCGCTAACAAAAAAAGTCCAATTCGAATCAATGGGGTGTAGAGCAGGCAAAGGCCAATTAGCATCTCCCAAACTCCAAGAGTTGGGATAAATATTGCTGGATCAAACCAGTAAATAGTTTTAGTTATTACATCATTAGCTGCTGAATTACCAAAGGGCTTAAGAGCGCCAAACCAGATAAAAACTATTCCCAGTGAGACTCTAAGTACTGGCAGTGAGATCTTACTTAGGTAGTTGATAAGTAAGGTATCAAACTGCTTTAGATTAAAGTTTTTAAAATCGGTAAGGTTTTTCAAACATCTCCTTGTAATAAATAACTCCCCTAATCCTAGTTTATAAATTTGGCTAGGCTAGGATTTAACTATGATTTGTGATGAGATAAGCCACATATGAGCGGGATTACTGTTATTTATGATGGTAATTGTCAATTGTGTAGCAACTCAATTAATTGGCTCACCAAAAAACTTAGCTTTGATGCGATCAGCTATCAAAGTGCACCACTTGCAAAATTTGACTTATCCCTGGCAGAGTGTGAAAAACAGGTTTACGCCATATCTGGTGGTAAAAAATATGGCGGGATCACTGCGGTAATCTTTTTACTTAAAGCACGTGGCAACAAGGTGAGTGCTTTTTCACTTCAAGTATCTGGACCAATTGGCGCACTTGGCTACAAAATGATTGCCACAAATCGGCAATCTATTGTTGTTAAGGGGTTGTCTAGATTTATTAAAAGAATTACTTAGCAGGCTCAAGTGCGGGTACTGGAAGGGCTGGTGAGATTGCTGGCTCACGCTCACGGCGCACCACTCGATCTGGTTGCCCAATCTCAGCCATATTTTTCCTTTGTTTGAATATAAAAATCTTACTTCTTAATTTCACCGATGTAAATGAAGGGGGTAGGTAGAAAAGGTAGATCTAGATCACCTCACCTTGCTCTTAAAGTAGGTGTTTAATTACAGGTATGAGTTATGTGCGAAACCGGCAACGGTTGATCAGATTAATTCGTATTTATCCAGTAATCGCCATCGCTGTCTTGGCAGCTGCTTATCTACTTGGTGGTTTTACTGATCAAGTTGATCCACTTATTCCACAAGAGGTAATTATCACCGCTTTGTATTTATTTGTGGGCGCAGTGCCACTTGTGTTTATCATTGCATTTCTAATCATTGGCAGAGTTGGTGATAAGGCAGCTTTAAAAAATAATAACCATACTGATAAGTTAAATTATAAAAGTGGCTTTGATCTGCCAGTTGAGCAGATGCATGGTTATAAGTTGGCGTTAATTACCGGGCGCATTCCTACCCTTACTGGATTAACCGGGGACACATACCTTTCAGATTCATCTGCAAAGTGCAGTATTAATCAGGAGCATGTGCCACCAGTTGCGCAGTGTGAGTGCGGCTTCTATGCATACAGTGATATTGATGAGGCAAGGTTTGAAGGCTCAATTAATCCTGGCGCTTTTCTATTAGATGTTGATCTTTATGGGGTTGGCTTTAAATATGCCAGAGGGTATCGAGCTGAAACCCAGGTAGTAAATGAGTTGATAACACCAAGTCGATGTCAGTTTTGCAGGATCTTGCCGGCAAAAGTTTTTGTTACCACCTACAAATTAGGTTATGACGATATCTCTTGGTGGCAGTGGCAAATAAGATGCCTACTTTGTAGTAGCAGCTTTAAAGAGGTGGATAAGTTAAGTATTGATGAAATGAGTCAAAAATTAAGGTTGCTAATTACCTAAAAGTTTCTGCATTTGATCAATCTCAGCTTGCTGGGCTGTGGAAATTGCTGTGGCAAAATCACGAAGGGCTGCCACTTTACTATTTTCAATCATCCCGACCATTTGCAGCGCCCCTTGGTGATGCTCAATCATGTTATTTAAAAATAACTTATCAAAGCCGCCACCTTTACTACTTTTAAGAGTATTAAGTTGGGAGTCATTTAACATCCCACTCATGCCCGCCATTGAATGGCCAGCATCTGTGCCTAGGCCATCATCTGTCAGCCACTTTTTCATCTGTGTGATCTCACCTGCCTGATCTGATTTTATTTGTTTTGCAATCTTTAGTACCTGCTCATTTTTAGAGTTGGTTAATGCGTACTCAGCAATAACAACTGCTTGGGCATGATGTGGAATCATCATCTGTAAAAACATTGCATCATCAGCTGAAAGAGTTTGAGCTGCCGTAGATGAGTGAGAGCTGCCATGATCCATTGCGCCCATCTGCATTGGATTATTTGGATTAAGCAGTGCGTATGCAAAAAAGCCAGAGGTAATTACTAGAACCAAGGCTAATATCCCGGCGCTTTTTTTGCTTATATTCATAACGGTAAAAATACCATTACTTACTGAGAGGAAAGTTAGCCCTTAACTGATTTTTTAGTGAGCCTAATAACATTTGTACTCCATAACGCCCAACCCAGCAAGAGAGGTTGGAAGAATAATCGTATTAGCCGCTTTTGATCAGTATCCAAGCCAAAGGCATCAATTTTATTTACATACTGATTGATATTACCTGGAAAGATGAGAATGAAAAATACTGCAACCGTAATACCGACCTGCCTGCGATATTTGGTAAAAATAAATGTGGTGGTAATTAACGAGATACCAAGTGCTATCTCAACCAGACCAGAGGCGATAACTACAAAATCTGCATTTAAGGGTAACCAGGTGGGTACTTGGGCTAGGAACTCTTTTCGGTTTGAGCCAAGGTGGGAGGTGCCGGCTGAGGTAAGGAAAACACCTAACGCTAGGGCGCTAATCCTCTTGAATATCAACACGGAGTAAGTAAAGCGTAGAAAATCTTAGATTTATCAAAAAATAAGCATATTTATTAGTGATCTTTGTGGATGAGCAAAAGTGCGGCATCTTCGGCGCCAATTCTAAATTGCCAATTTAACTTAGCTGCGCACTCTGATGCCGCACTTTTGCTCATCCCTACCAAGGTGGCAGCTTCACCAATACTGATATCCCCTGCTGCTCTGCCAGTAAGACAAGTAGCTGCGGCAAGCACCTCACCTCTGATCTCTTGTTGACCAATTGCCACAGTTATCTTGGCAGCACTCTTTGATTTAATACTTATTTTATATATACCAGCCTCGGCGGTTTCAGTAAATCTGCCAAGGTATAGGTAGCTTGTTCTGCTGTAAGGTTCAAAAAAAGTTGTACGCTCATTTAATTTCACCACCACCTGCTTACCTGATGGATAGGTAATTGTGGCGATGGGTAATTTACTCATTGCATATTTATTCTCAGGTGCCTTATCAATAATTAGATACTCAAAATTAAGTAGCTCAGATGCCTTCAGCACCGCTCTAAAGCCTCTGGTTTGATTAGCTTTAGTAAAATTTGCTCTAATTGCAAAAGACACGGTGGCATCTGCCAAGATTGGTCCTTGGTCGGCGGTAGTATTTTTTAACCCCAAATCCACTGGCTGGTGGGCGTAAACTCTCTGTGGTTGCATTAATACCGTAGCAATAACTAAAAGTGTAACTAGGCTCTTTGTTCGCACCTTCACCCAAGGATTTAACCATATATTTCTTAAAAACAGGTGTGAGTAAATTAGATATTTACTCTAGGATTTTCCCATGTCAGTAATCTATCGAGGTTAATAGATGATAGAGGTAGTAAGTGCCCATGCCGAGGGTGAGGTCGGGGATGTAATTATTAGCGGGGTCAAACCAATACCTGGAAGCACAATTTGGGAGCAATCTAGATACATCGCTTCCAATCAATCTTTACGAAAATTTGTCTTAAATGAACCACGAGGTGGTGTTTTTAGACATGTGAATTTATTAGTTAAACCAACAGATCCAAAAGCTGATGTGGCATTCATAATTATGGAGCCAGAGGACACTCCCCCAATGTCAGGATCTAACTCAATCTGTGTGGCAACGGTGGTACTTGAAACTGGAATTGTGAAGATGGTCGAGCCCATCACTGAGTTAGTAATGCAAGCACCTGGTGGGCTGGTTTATGTGAGTGCAAAGTGTAAAGATGGCAAGGTAACTCAGGTTAAGGTAAAAAATGTTGCATCCTTTGCTGGTCCGCTCAATCAAACTCTTGAGGTGCAAGGTGTTGGTACATTAAAGGTAGATACAGCATTTGGTGGCGATAGCTTTGTAATTGTGGATGCAAATGCAGTTGGTTTTGAGATAAAACCAGATGAAGCAGCTGATCTTGCAAAGATCGGTATGAAAATTACAGCTAGTGCCAATGAACAATTACAGTTTGTGCATCCGACTAACCCAGATTGGCAACACTTCTCCTTTACCCAGATTGCAAAGCCAATTTTTTATGAAAATGGGATTGCGATAAGTAAAAATGCAGTGGCAATACAACCCGGCAAGATTGATCGATCCCCAACTGGCACAGGCTGCTCTGCCCGTCTTGCTGTTCTTCACAAAAAAAGTGAGCTTAAAGTTGGAGATGAGATGATTGGTAGATCAATTATTGACTCTCAGTTTTTCTGCAAGATTGAGGAGGAGGTTTTAATTGGAGATAAAAAAGGAATTATCCCTTCAGTCGCAGGACAGGCTTGGATTACTGGAAAACATATTCACACCCTAGATCCAACCGATCCTTGGCCACTTGGTTATAAATTAAGTGATACTTGGCCAAATAAGTTATAACTTACTAATTGATTAATACTTAGATACTGTATGCATATGAGTTATCAGGTTGATCGAATTCGAAAAGATTTCCCATCTTTAAACACCGGCCTTGCCTACTTTGATGGCCCTGGTGGAACCCAAACACCGAAAGTTGTTGGGGATGCGATTGCTAAAGCGATTACAGAGCCATTATCTAACCAAGGAAGGACCACTGCCTCTGAACAAAACGCTGAAGATTGCGTCATTGGATATCGAAATGCTGTTGCTGATTTATTAAATTGTGATCCCAAGGGTGTGGTCTATGGCAGAAGTTGGACCCAATTAACCTATGACTTCTCTAGAACTTTAGCGAAGAGTTGGAGTAAAGGGGATGAAATAATCATCTCGCAATTAGATCATGATTCAAATATCAGGCCGTGGGTGCAGGCAGCAGAGGCGAAGGGTGTAACAGTTAAATGGGCGAAGGTAAATACCCAAACATCAGAGCTTGATACATCATCGGTTACCGATCTTTTAACAGCCAAGACAAAGTTTGTGGCGGTCACTGGAGCTTCAAACACACTTGGCACGAGGCCTGATACCACCGCAATTGGCAAAGCGGTTAAAGCAAATGGCTCGCTATTTTTAATAGATGGTGTTCACCTAACACCACATGCTTTGATTGATTTTAAAAATATGCCAGCAGATTTTTTTGGTTTTTCATCCTACAAAATCCTAGGACCACATTGCGCATCATTTATAGCAGATCCAGCCCTGCTGGAAACATTGAGTAATGACAAGCTACTGCCCTCCACCATGGTGGTTCCGGCTCGGTTTGAGTTTGGCACCCTGCCATATGAGTTAATGGCAGGAGTCAGCGCAGCTATAGATTATGTAGCAGCACTTGATGATCAAGCATCTGGCACAAGACGTGAGCGATTGGTGAAATCACTAACCTGCCTGGAGGAGTATGAACAATCACTCTTTGATTACATGCTGAAAGGTTTAGCAAACTTGCCTGCAATTACAATTTACTCAAAGGCAAAGCATCACACCCCAACTGCTTACTTTAATTTTAAAGATGTCGTTGCAGCTGATTTATATAAATTTATGGCCACCAAAAAGGTAAATCTGCCCGCTGCTAATTTTTATGCTCTAGAGGTCTCACGTGCTTTGGGTTTAGGTGATGCTGGGGCGCTCAGAGCAGGAGTTGCTCCTTACTCAACTAAGGATGATGTTGATCGCTTGATCTCGGGGCTAGAAGAGTATTTAGCAAGAAAATAATTTAGATGGCAATAACCAATACTGACCGCACCTCTTATTTTCCGCTAATTGAAAAACGTTATGGGGAGGAGATGAGTTACTGGTTTACGGTAATGAAAAAACTAGAAGACAAAAAGTATCCAGAGCAGATATCTCATCTAAAGGAGAATTACGGCTTCTCCCAAGCCCATGCCAATGCTTTAGTTATGTATTCAAGAGGCTCCAAATCTGCCGCCAGATTTACATCAGTTTCTGATTACTACAAATCACTAGATCCAAAGCAGACAAAGTTAGTAAAAGCAATCTTTAGTGTGATTAAGAAAAAACACCCTAAGTTAACTTTGGTAATCGCTTGGAATCAGCCGATGCTTAAAAGTGGGGATAAGTATGTATTTGGAGTCTCAACTGCTAAAAATCATATTTTGATCGCACCTTGGAGTGCGAAGGTGTTAAAGAAGTTTGCACCGCACTTTAAAGAGTATCGGGTTAACAAAAAGACGATTGCACTACCTAATGGCTGGAAGGTAAATGGAAAATTACTTTGCGATATGGTCAAAGCTGGTTTGGAGGAGAAATCAATCTAGTTTATAGATCTGACCCGTCTGCTTTCCTAAGATAGATTTCACATACGCATCCGCCACAGATTGGGCGCTGACCTGGTGATAGCCAGCAAATTTTGCGTGATAACTTGTTGCCTCAATTAATACATTTGGGCTTACTGTGTTAATCCGTAATCCTCTTGGCAGATCAATGGCTGCAGCTAAGGTGAAGGATTCAATTGCGCCATTGGTCAAAGCCGAAGCAGAGGCGGTAGGAATTGGATCTCTTGCTAACACTCCAGTCATAAGGGTGAAAGAACCACCATCATTTAGGTAATTAATACCTGCTCTTACTAACTCCACCTGTCCCAATGCTTTATCTTTAAAACTATTTAAATAATCCTCATAGGTTATCTCGGTGATTTGCTTATAAACCACCTTGCCAACACAAGAGGCGACTGCGTCAACCTTGCCCACCTTCTCATACATAGCTTTTATTGAGGCAGGATCTTTCACATCAACAGAAATTTGAGTAGTTCTAGAGACGCCAATTACGGTGCCGTGCTTGCTTAATGTTTTTGCCACATAGGAGCCGATTAAGCCAGTTGAGCCAACCACCAAGAACTTCACTTTAATTCTCCTTTGTTGAACCTACCTGCATTAATCCTATCGCTCAACTTGCAGTAGAGGATATCCAAGTAAGTTTGGGTATTGCTCCCGGCAATAATCAGGTCTAGCCTCGTTGTATGTATCAACACGGTGTAAAGCAAACCTTAAAGGCAGGAAGTGCTGTCTTTGGCGCCTCTGCAATATTTTTACTCATCGCACCTGAATTGTTTTTAGATCTACTTAATTTAGAGGGTAATGATCAAATGGTTTGGTCAATGCGAATGATTGCAATTACATTAATTGCCTTAGCTGGCAATATGTGGCAAAACTCTAAGTTAAATAACAACGCCTTTGGGCTTAGATTTGTGGCTCTGGTGATGTTATTTTCAGCCACATCCCTTGGTCTCTTGACCTTGTTAATCCCGGCAAAGATAACCATTTTCACAGGTGTCTACGCTGTGATTGGCTTTTTGTTTGCAATCTCATATCTGGTTAATCTGACTAGAAAGTAGCCCCCTTCTACTATTGCCCTATGCGAGCAAAGGTGAAAAATGGTTTTCAGCCAAAGGTTTGTGTGACATGTAAATTGGAGTTTGAGTGGCGCAAGAAATGGGCAAAGAATTGGGAAAATGTAAGGTATTGGTGTAGTTGGTGAGATATTCCAATTACTTGGTGTGATTGCAAAATTGGCATTACCTGCTGCAAACTCAACCGCTAAATCCTCACCAGAGATATTTAATGCATACCTGCCACACATCTGCTAATTCTAACTAATTTATTGGCAGTAGTTGAGATTTACAGCTTACTAATATCTTACTCATCGCACTTTTTTCTGGCGCAGTGAGCCAAAGTGAGTACTTAATCTTTACTGCAATCTGACGAGCCACATACTCACATCGATAGGATTTTGCTGGGGGTAACCAGGTGGCAGCGTCGCCATCTCCTTTTTGACGGTTTAATTTGGCATCAACTGCCAGTAAATTAAGTGGATCATTAGCAATTTGACTCCGTTTTGTCTTATCAAAGTAGGCAGCCCCAGTTTGCCAAGCATTGGATAATGCCACTATATGATCAATATCAACAGTAGATTTTTCACTACTAAAAATTAGAGTCTCACCGCTAAATGGATCCAGCAATTGCCCTGCTATCACCTTGCAATCTCTGGTCCCCACTTTGTAGGTAATATTTGTTAAATCTCGTTTTAATGTGTCATTTCTAGCATCACAACCATTTCGATCAGGATCAGACCAGTGGGGAAATTGGGCGCGGGTGTAACCAGTTTTAGCTGCCCGTCCCTTCACCTGCAAAGCATTTAAACCCTCGATCGCAGTTTCAGGTTGGGCAGCAAATGAATCAGGAGCCAGAGCTGTTGCTACCAGAAGTAATAAAACAATCCGTCTCATACGATAATACTCTTAGTAATAGATAGATAAGGCAAGTATTTAAATTACGAAGCTGCCAATCTTTGAGTTTGTCGTATTTATTAACAAAATTACATCAATAATCACGGTGACCATTAAAGACTTAAAGATTACTGAGTCAGGCGCCACACTAGTTATTACCGCAGCGCCTAAGCCAAGTATCAGTAAGGGGGTATTGGCAACAGTTGCGTGTAATAGCAAGGTAGCTAATATCAATATGCTGGCACAGATTATTCGCGAAGGCTTTTTTCCTAGCCGCTGCGGCAATCCTTTTATGCCAGAGGTTAAATCCTGATCTAAATCTTTAAGCACATTGGCAAAGTGTGCTGCAACACCAAGTAATGCTCCTGCTGTAATTAACCAGATTGGCACTGGGCGATCAGTTGCGATTACCAAAGATGAGACAAGGGCTGAGAAGGCCAATGCATATGGCAAAGGTGATAAAAGGGTTGATTTGAAGTAAAAGTTATAGGCAACACCCATTCCTACTCCAAACAAATAAAGTAGCCCACCTTTTATGCCCAGTGGTCCAAGTAGGTTAAGTAGAAGTGTAGCTGGGGCGGTGATCTTAACTGCCCGCAGTAATTGATCTGCAGTAATTACCCCAGCAACTAATGGTTTATTGGTGCGATTATGTTTTAAATCATCCTGGTAATCATTTAAATCATTAGACCAACCAACTAATAATTGACCAAGAAAAATACCAAATGCAATAATTAAGGCAGGTCCCTCCCACCATAATTCAGTCGCAAGTAAGAATGAGACAAAAGTTACTGCGAAAGTGGGTCCAAAATGGCTGGCTCGCAGCAGAGCACGCAAGATTACTTATTCCCGATCGCTCTCTTCAAATCCAAGTACTCTTCACAATTAACACCACACAAGCTCTTCAGTTTGGCTAGGTTTTTCTTAGCATCCGCTGTTTTCTTAGTGAGCATAAATAACTCACCTTGATACTCCAGAGCGCCTAGATGTTTTGGATCAATTTTCAAAGCTTTGGTGTAGTAAGTAGCGGCTGGCTTATATTGCTTTAAATTTCTTGCGCTATACCCCAGCAGGTTATTTACATCAGCGTTATTTGGAAAATCTTTATCAGCGATCTTTAAAGCTGCTAGTGCAGCAGTGAAATCTTTTTTTGCAATCAAAGCTCTAATTGTTGCCAACTCGCCACTTAAAGTTTTAGCTACTGCAGCTGGGGTAGTTGGAGATGGAGTTGGAGATGGAGTTGGAGTTGGGGTTCTTGTGGCAGTAGGTGCTGGGGCAGTTGTCGCTGCAGGTGCTGGATTAGATCCCCCAGTATCTGCAGCATATGAAGACGGCATGCTAATTACCAGTAAGAAAGTCAAGGCCAACTTTTTCATCTTCAAATTCTAACCTTTAAAAAAAGTAATCAGTAGCGAAGTGGGTGTAATTTAAACCACGAAATTTACTAATTTAGGCGCAACGGTAATCACCTTGCTAACCTTCAATCCGGCTAAAGCACTCTTAATTTCAGCATTCTCCTTAGCTAGTTTTTCCAGATCTTCTTTTGAAATATTTGGTGAAACTTCAATACGATCTTTAATCTTGCCATTTATCTGCAAGATTGCAATTACATCATCAGCACCAAGCAATGATTTATCAATCTTCGGCCAGCCAGCATTGGCGATGGCAGGTTTATGGCCAAGTTTTTCCCACATATCCTCAGCGGTATAAGGAGCAACAAGTGAAAGGCAGATCGCAATCGCCTCACTCGCCTGCCTTACCGCTGGATCACCTGCGCCACATCCTGAGTCAATTGCTTTGCGTGTGGCATTTACTAACTCCATAACTCTTGCAATTACTACGTTAAATCGAAATGATTCAACTGCAACTTCAATATCAGATACCGCCTTTGCTACTACCTTGCGAAGTGTGAGATCTCCTTTGAAAAAATCAACCCCCGGCTTACTTGTCACCTCTTGGCTGATCTTCCAAGCACGATTTAAGAACTTTAATGAACCAGCTGGTGAAACATCAGACCAATCAATGTCATCTTCAGGCGGGCCAGCAAATACTAAGGAAACCCTGATTGCATCAACGCCATGCTTATCTAGCTCATCTGATAATTTAACAAGATTGCCTCGGCTCTTACTCATTGCCGAACCATCCATAAACACCATTCCTTGATTTAATAATCTGGTAAATGGCTCGTTAAAGTTGAGCAGGCCAAGATCATTTAATACCTTGGTGAAAAATCTTGAGTAAAGAAGATGCAAGATCGCATGGGTTACACCACCTACATATTGATCAACTGGTAACCAAGTTTCAACAGCTTTCTTATCAAAGGCTAGATCATGGTTATTAACAGAGGTGTAGCGAAGGAAGTACCAAGAGGAGTCCACAAATGTATCCATGGTGTCGGCATCTCGTTTTGCAGGAGCATTACATTTTGGACACTTAACATTGACCCAATCAGAGGCTGCGCCCAGTGGTGATGAACCTTTTGGTTTCAGATCTAAGCCTTTGGCATCTGGTAATTTCACTGGAAGTTCTGCCTCTGGTACTGGCACTAAACCACACTTATCACAATGAATAATTGGAATTGGTGTCCCCCAAAATCGTTGACGGGATATCAGCCAATCACGTAGCCGGTAATTCTTAGTTGCCTTACCTAACTTCTTTCCTTCAATCTCTTTAATAATCTCAGCAATGGCATCATCTTTTTTTAATCCAGAAATAGAGCCAGAGTTAATTACCAGACCATCACCATCGGTTGCGATCCCCGAGGTGTTTGGATCATCAAGGCCAGTATCAATAACTACCCGAATTGGTAATTTCATTGCTTTGGCAAAATCTAAATCTCGCTGATCATGTGCTGGAACTGCCATGATGGCACCTGTCCCGTAATCAGCTAAAACATAATCAGATGTCCAGATAGGAATTTTTTCATTATTAACTGGGTTAATTGCGTAGCGATTTAAAAATACCCCAGTTTTAACTCGATCAGTAGCCAGGCGATCAATATCAGTAGAGGACTTTACGGTCTCTAAATACTTTTTAAACTCTGCTTCAACTGGTGTATTTGCAACTAAATCTGCTGCCAGCACCGAATCTGGTGCTACCACCATAAATGTTGCACCATATAAAGTGTCTGGACGAGTGGTGTAGACAGTTATTTTCTTGTCAACGCTATCAACTGCGAAATCAACTTGGGCGCCAGTTGATCTGCCAATCCAGTTGCGTTGCATAAGCAAGACTTTCTCTGGCCACTTACCCTCCAATTGATCCATGTCATCAAGTAGGCGGTCTGCGTATTCAGTGATCTTTAAATACCATTGGTTTAATTTCTTTTTTGTGACAGTGCTATCACACCTTTCACAAAGACCTGCAACTACCTGCTCATTAGCTAAAACAGTTTGGCAATCAGGACACCAGTTAACTGCTGAATCTTTGCGATATGCCAACCCCTTTTCAAACATTTTAAGAAATAACCATTGATTCCATTTGTAATACTCAGGATCACAGGTGTGAAGTACTCGATCCCAATCAAAGGAGCAGGCATACCTGCGCATAGATGCTTTTTGAACATCAATATTTTCATAGGTCCACTGCCTTGGGTCAGCATCCCTTTTTATCGCAGCATTCTCAGCCGGTAATCCAAATGCATCCCAACCAATTGGGTGCATTACATTAAATCCTTTTTGAATCCAATATCTAGCAATTACATCACCTAATGCATAAGCCTCAGCATGACCCATGTGTAGGTCACCTGATGGATAAGGAAACATATCCAAAACATATTTTTTAGGTCGTGAATCTTTATCATTGCCAGTTTTAAATGGTGCTAACTTGTCCCAAACTGGCAGCCACTTATCCTGTACCGCTTTAAAGTCATAAGCCTCATGCATAGCAAGGCCAGCTAAGTATGGCGATTACTTTACTTGCCATCATCGCTCCTCTTATCTCTTTAACCTAAATGATAAATCCAGATAGATAAATCTTGTGGAGCTGAGGGGAGTCGAACCCCTGACCCCTTGCATGCCATGCAAGTGCGCTACCAGCTGCGCTACAGCCCCGCTTGTTTACAGGTGCTGACCCTATCTAATTAGTTGGGCATCTTCTAAATTTGTGCCTCACATAGTTGCCTTCCTCACCTTCATTTTCAGTGGTAGATTTTCGATATGAGCACACCTACTGTGAAGATCAGTAAAGACCAACATGTTTGGGCATTTAAAGCCGACATGCAACCAGTTATAACAGTTGATCCAGGAACCGTAATTGAAATAGAGACTTGGGATTGCTTTACCGGTCAGGTGCAAAGTGAGAGTGACACATTAGAAAAATTAGATTTAACAAGAATTAATAGTGCTACCGGTCCAATTGCAGTTAAAGGTGCGATGCCTGGTGATTCAATTTCAGTAACTTTGATTGATATCAAGCCTGGACCACAAGGTGCTGGCATGGTAATTCCTGAGTGGGGCCAATTAATTGATAAGGCAAAATCACCAATAACAAGAATTTTTAAAGTTGCAGGTGACACAATTACCATGCAATCAAATGGTGTTACATTTCCAAAGCGACCAATGTTTGGAGTGATTGGCGTAGCACCTGCAAGTGGTGAGATTTCAACCTTTGCTGCTAATCGTCATGGTGGAAATATGGATGATAATCAAAATGGAATTGGTGCAACTATTCATTTACCTGTTTTTCAACCAGGTGGTCAGTTAGCAATTGGTGATATGCATGCATCAATGGGTGATGGTGAGATCTCTGGTACTGGTGTTGAAATTGGCGGTACTGGAATTATTAAAGTTGATTTAATAAAAGGAAAAGCTGCTGGTTGGCCAGTTACTGAAACAAAAGATTCTTGGATAACTCATGGCACAACCGCTGACAGTATTGATGGTGCATTAAAAAATGCAGCAGAGGAAGCAGCTAAGTTATTAGTTGATGAGTGGGGCTTTACGATGGAGGATGCTTTTATATTTTTATCAGTTGCCGGTGATCTTGGAATCGCCCAATACTGTCATCCCTCACCAGGCAGTGTGATCGCAAAAATGCGAGTGCCTAAGATTTCCCGTGCGCCTAAACCTTTTAGAATCTAGCAAACAAATATAAAAATACTCAGGAGTAACTGAGAAAACCTGTAAGACTTCTTCTAATGCTTTCAGGCATAGGTCTGAAACACTATGAAAGAGGTTGAGCTTTGGCACAACTAGAACGTAATGCGGTTGGACTACGCGAAGTAGCTTTCCAATCAATCTGTTGTATGGCACCGGCTGCTGCAATTGCAGCATCCATTCCATTTGGTTCCCCATTAGCAGGTGGCGCACTACCACTTGCAGTTGTCTTTGCGTTTATTGGAATTTTCTTCACCGCTTCCAGCATTGGGCAACTTGCAGCTCACATCCCATCAGCAGGCTCTGTTGCAACTTATAGCGCAGTTGGGCTTCGTCCGTGGGTTGGATTCTTAGTCGGCTGGATATATGCAGCAGTTGAAATCTTGATTGTGCCACTTGTTATGTTGCAACTTGGTTACACAGTTGCAGGTGAGTGGAACTCTGAGAATTCTTCATTCTCTACCGGAAATTGGTGGATCTTTACCACCCTTGGTATTTTGCTAGTTGGTTTCTTGGTTTACCGTGGAATTCGTACCTCAACTAAAGCTGGTGTAATCCTTGGTGCTGTTGAAATCATTGTGTTCGCGCTATTCGGGCTTTATTTAATTGTTAAAGCTGGTGGAAATAATGACCTTGCAGTATTTTCAACAAAATATGCAAATGCTGAAGGTTTCACTGGCTGGTCAGGTGTTATTGCTGGATCTGTTTTCTGTCTTTTAGCATTTGCTGGCTTTGAAGCAGCAGCTCCACTTGCTGAAGAAACTAAGAATCCAAAGAAAAATATTCCTAAAGCAGTAATGATTGCAACAGTTTCAATTGGTGCACTTTATGCACTAACTACATATGCTGCTGCGATTACATTTGGTCCAGATAAGTTCAAAGATTTCGCTGGTTATAACAATGGCGTGCCTTGGAGTGGTTTAGCAAAGGGTGTTGGAACCATATTCTGGTTACTAGTCCTATTTGCGATTATTAACTCAACAATTGCAAATGCAAATGGTGGCGCTAACGTGTTCACCAGAACTGCATATGCTTTTGGCCGTGCTGGAGTTTTCCCAGGTAAATTGGCTGAACTTGATCCGAAATACAAGTCTCCACGTAATGCTGTTCTACTTCAGTTAGCTGTTGGTCTTGCACTAGCCCTTGGGCTTGGTTCAAAGTACACACCACAAACTGCATTTGGAATCGTTGCTACTGGCTTAGTGGTAGCAATTGTTCCGGTTTATATGATTGCAAATCTTGCATGCATTGGATATTTCTCAAAGCATCGCAAAGAAGAGCGTCATCCATTACTTCACATCATCGTTCCAATTATTGGATTCCTATTCTTAATTCCTGGCTTCTTTAACGCAGCTGGAATTACTGGAGTTCCTGGTCTGAAGTTTATTGTGGCACTTTCTTCACCACTAACTCTTGGTGCATACGCAATGGGAGTTTGGATACTTCTTGGATTTGTCGCACTTGCTTATCTAAATAAAAATAAGCCTGAGGCAATCAAGGCGGTAGCAACAGTTCACGAATAACTAATTACTTAAAAGGCCCGTTCACTAGAAATAGTGGGCGGGTTTTTTAATTTACCGCGTCATCTCCAAAAACCGGCTCAGGTAATGAACCAGCGTTGTGCTCTGCCAAATACCACTTACTTCCAGTGTGATGTTTTGTTAATTCCAATATTGACCAACATGCATTTGATAACCCGCCAATTACGCCCCATTGTGAGATCGGTAATTTAAGAATTGAACCTAAAACACTTCGAACAGTTCCGCCATGTGTTACAAAAACTATTGTGCCGGAGAAATTAGTAGTTTCTTTCTCAATTACTGCAACCGCACGCTTTGCCACATCACTTCGCCGCTCACCAGTTACCCCTGCTGCTTCATCTCCACCCTCATACCAATTAGCAAATAATTCACCATGAGATGCTCGATTTTGCGATGCAAGCTTTCCCTCCCACAATCCACCATCGGTCTCGCGCAGATCTGCATTAATTTCAACCTTTATCTTTGTTATTTCAGATAATGCTACTGCTGTGGATTGCGCTCTAATTAAATCACTTGAGATTATTCGATCAGGGTTAAGTGCTGCTAATACTTTGGCGGCTGCCTTTACCTGATACTCCCCTACTTTATTTAGGGCGATATCAGAGTGGCCTTGGAAGCGGTTCTCCACATTCCAATCAGTCTGGCCATGACGCCAGAGCACAACTCTTATTGGAGAATTTAATTCACTCATTACCTATTCACCTTTGCAATCTCTAAATCAATAGTCGGACAATCATTCCATAGGCGGTCTAACATGTAGTAATTACGCAGTTCAGCGCTTTGAATATGTACCACCAAATCTGAGTAATCAAGCAAGACCCAGCCGCCACTTCCCTCTTTACGTATGGGTTTCTCACCAACTTCGGCAAGTTTTTTCTGCACCTCATCTGATAATGCTTGCAATTGAGGTTCATTATTACCGGTCACAAGTAGAAAGACTTGGTTTAGAACTAATTGCTCTGAGAGATCAATTGCAACAATCTCACTACCTAACTTATCTGATAGAGCTATTGCTGCAATTTTGGTTAGCTCAATAGTGCGGTTAGCGAGAGCCATATAAGCCAAACTCTCTGATAAAGGTAACTACCTTTGGTGGTAGCAAATTACTCACACTCTCCCGCTTTGAAATCGATTCTCTAACAGCAGTTGATGAGATATTTAATGCTTTTATATTAATCTCATCATAATCAGTTGCCCTGCTTCCAGGTCGACTTACCACTAATACCGCCACCTGCTTTAGCAATTCATCTGATCTATGCCATTTATCAAAATTATTTGCTGCATCTGATCCTAAAACTAATGTGAAGTTTGCATCTGGATATATCTTTTTAAGCTCGGTAACAGTGTCAATTGTGTAACTATTACCAGCTCTCCTTATTTCAACTGGCAGCACCTCAACTTTAGGGCTTAATCCCATCGCGGTAATAGCTAGATCTACCATTTGAAATCTCTGTTCAGCACTTGCAACCGGTTGATACTCTTTAAGCCAGGGATTCCCAGTTGGAATTACTAATACCTTTTCAAATTTATTTGAGATCTCTTTTATTAGATGCAGATGCCCTAAGTGGATTGGATCAAATGTGCCGCCAACGATGGCAATCTCTTTACTTACTGATTGAATAATTAATCCCGGTCAATTCGAAGGGTTAAATAAAGCAGGAGTGAAAGAATCGCGAATGCAGTAATACCGAAGAAGGCAGGTGCCATAGGCAACTGTCTAGTTGGCTCTTCGAGTAAATTCATGAGGTTAGTTTATCCCCTTTTCAAGTAATACTTTAAATCCTGCCTCATCCAAGATAGTGACACCTAACTCGCTCGCCTTTGTTAACTTAGAACCAGCGGCATCTCCTGCTACTAAGTAATCAGTTTTAGCAGAGATTGATGAGGAGGCTTTACCACCTCGGCTAATAATTGCCTCGGTTGCACTATCTCTTGAGAAATCAACTAACGAGCCAGTGACCACAATTGTTAAACCTTTAAGGCTCTGTTTTAACTTTTCTTTTGGTGCATCTACTAATGCCACCCCAGCCTTTTCCCACTTCTTAATAATTTGTTTATGCCAATCGATGTTAAACCACTCAACAATTACCTCAGCAATTACTTCCCCCACACCATCAATATTTGCTAATTCCTGCGCACTTGTTTTTTGAATATTTGCAATAGAGCCAAACTCATTTGCTAGCGCCTTGGCACTTGTTGGGCCAACATGTCTAATTGAGAGTGCAACTAACACTCGCCATAGCGGACGCTGCTTTGCTAACTCAAGCCCTGCCACAAATCGATCTGCAATAACACTTTGTGTGCCATCTTTTTTTGTGAAGAATTGTGACCTATTTAAATCCTTTAGAGTTAAGCCAAATAAATCACCCTCATCAGTTACTAACTTATCTGCCAACAAGGCTGTGGCTGCCTCATAACCTAAAACATCAATATCTAAGGCAGAGCGGGAGCCAATATAGAAAAGCCGCTCCACAACTTGGGCTGGACAGCTTTGCGAGTTAGGGCATCTAATATCAACATCACCCTCACTAATTGCACGCAGCTTGCTGCCACAATCTGGACACTTTGTTGGCATAACAAATGCTCGCTCGCTGCCATCTCGCTTTTCAATTACTGGTGCTAACACCTCAGGTATTACATCCCCGGCTTTTCTAATCAATACTGTGTCACCAATTAATATTCCTTTGCGGACAATCTCTTGGGCATTATGCAAAGTTGCATTGGTAACAGTTGAACCTGCAACCTTTACTGCTTGCATATAGGCAAAGGGAGTAACCCGACCAGTTCTACCAACACTAACCTTAATATCTAATAACTTTGTTAGCACCTCCTCAGGTGGATACTTATATGCGATCGCCCACTTAGGAGCGCGGGAGGTAAAACCTAAACTATTTTGTGTATCAATCTCATTTACTTTAATTACTACCCCATCTATCTCATGCTCAACATTGTGACGATTTTTCTCATACTGATCAATAAAAGCTAATACCTCTTTGCGGTTTGAAACAACTTTATATCTACTACTAGTCGGCAGTCCCCAACCTTTTAGTAATTCATAAGCGGATGATTGCTTATCAAATCTCACGCCAGTTGCTGATCCTATGCCGTGTACTACAACATCAAGTGGCCTACTTGCACTTACCTTCGGATCTTTTTGCCGAAGTGAGCCAGCTGCAGCATTTCTTGGGTTTGCAAACCGTGGTTTACCAGCCTCCTCTAATGCATCATTTAACTCATCAAATGCTTTTAGTGGAAAGAAGACCTCACCTCGCACCTCAAGGGTTGCTGGCAAATTTTTACCTGTTAGCTCGGTAGGAACAGATTTAATTGTTTTAATATTTAAAGTTACATCCTCACCGGTTGTGCCATTACCGCGAGTTAATGCCCTGGTTAATCTGCCATTTTCATAAAGTAAGTTAATTGCTAATCCATCTACCTTTATCTCACACAGCCAAGTATTTTTTACTCCAGCCTTTTCAATTCGATCAAACCAGGTATCTAACTCATCATTATCAAAGACGTTATCTAAACTCATCATCTTTTCAATATGATCATGTTGGGTAAATGCAGTGGCAAAGCCGCCGCCAACTTCAAGAGTTGGTGAGCTCTCTAATTTATATTGTGGATACTTGCTTTCTAGTGCAATTAACTGCTGCCACAACTTATCAAACTCGCTATCGGTAATTGCGGGATCATCTAATACATAGTATTTAAATTGGTGATCTTTAATCACCTCAGATAGCTCTTGGATCTGATGCCTGATCGCTGCGCTCATACTAGATAGTTTCGTTAATGGTGGCAGAGCCAACTACCCGATCACCATCATAAATAGCTAGTGCTTGACCAGTTGCAAGGCCAAATACTGGCTGATCTAAATTAGCAATTAAGTTTGTGCCATCAAACTTATAATTACAAGGCAGTGGTACGCCATGGGCACGCACCTGGGCAAAGCCACGAAGTTCTTTATTAATTTCAGGTGCAGTACCGCACCAGGTAGGAGGGGCAGCAAGAATTGAGTTAATTGCTAACTCCTCATGTGTACCAACTACAACTGTGTTGCTCTTTGGCTCAATCTTTAATACATACCTTGGCTCACCAGTTTTATCAGGGACAGTTAAGTTAAGTCCGCGCCGTTGACCAATTGTGTAGGTATAAGCACCTTTATGTTCACCAAGTTTTTTACCATCGCCATCAACAATATCTCCACTTTCAGAGCCCAATCGCTCACGCAACCATCCTGCGTTATCTCCAGATGGCACAAAACAAATGTCATGTGAGTCTGGTTTATTTGCCACAAATAATCCCCGCTTCTTAGCCTCTTTACGGGTATCAGTTTTTACCGTATCTCCCAATGGAAATATCGCACCAGCTATTTGATCTGTTCGCAATACCGCTAATACATATGATTGATCCTTCCCTGGATCTGCTGCTCGATGTAATGTTTTACCAGCAGGTGAATCTTTTGTAATTGCATAATGACCAGTTACTACCCCATCAAAACCTAAGCCCTTTGCTCGATCTAAAACCGCCTCAAATTTAATCTTCTCATTACATCTAAGACATGGATTAGGAGTTCGCCCTGCTTGGTACTCAGATAAAAAGTTCTCTACTACTCCTTTGTGAAACTCCTCCGCCATATCCCAGATATAAAAAGGAATACCAATTACATCAGCTGCGCGCCTGGCATCATGTGAGTCCTCGATTGTGCAACAGCCGCGGGCACCTGAGCGATATTTTTGTGGATTACTAGATAAGGCTAAATGAACACCAACTACCTCATAACCGGCATCTACTGCCCGGGCTGCAGCAACTGCTGAATCAACTCCACCACTCATTGCTGCAATTACCTTTAATTTTTTCACTTACTTCACCATCGCCGCTCGTGATTTGGTAACAATACTTGAGATTACTGCGCCAAGCTTTGCGATCTCATTTACCGTGTTTGTGTAACTTAAAGAAAATCTTAATGTAGATGTGGTCTCATCCTCTGTTAATCCCATGGCAAGTAGCACATGGCTTGGACGCTGCACACCAGCACTACAAGCAGAGCCAGTTGAACATGCAATGCCCTCTGCATCTAAAAGTAAAAGTAATCCTTCAGAGTCTGTTTTTGGGAAGGTAATTGAAACAATTCCAGGAAGGCAATTTTCTTGACTGCCATTAACCCAAATATTTGAGACATTTTTCTTAACTGTATTAACTAACTCCTGCTTTAACTGCCTAATCTTTATGTCTCGCTCTTTTTTATTGGCAACCGCATCAGTTGCAGCGGCGGCAAAGGCGACAATACCTGGTGCATTAAATGTGCCACTTCGAATATCACGCTCTTGTCCACCACCATGCAAGATTGGTTCAATATCTAAGCCTTGCTTTAATATTAAAGCAGCTACACCAAGTGGGCCACCAACCTTATGGGCGCTAATTGTGGCAGCGGTAACTCCAAGTTTTTTAAAGGATAGATCAACCTTGCCAAAGCTCTGCACACAATCTGAGTGAACTGGAATATCCCCAGCAATCTTTACTATCTGCGCAATATCTTCAATTGTGCCAACCTCATTATTTGAATGCATAATTGAGATTAAAGCAACTTTACCTTTATGTTTTTCAACCGCCTCTTTTAACTCAGTAAGGTCAATAAAACCTTTTCGATCAACTTTTATTCCAACTATCTGCGCCCCCTCATGCTCTGCCAACCAAACAATTGAATCCATCACTGCATGGTGCTCAAAGGTTGAGGTAATAATTACTTTCTTATTATCTTTAGCACCCTTCCAAAATAAGCCTTTAATTGCCAGATTATTTGCCTCAGTTCCAGATGCGGTAAAGATAACCTCACTTGGTGCGCAATCAATTGCTAATGCAATCTCCTCTCGACCTTGTTCTAAATCTTTGCGAACAGAACGACCAGCTGAGTGCAGAGAGGATGCATTACCTAATTTTTTTAATTGATTATTAAGAGCGGTGATCGCAGGCTCCACCATTGGGGTGGTAGCGGCGTGATCAAAGTAAGCAAGCATCTGCTAAGTCTAAAGGTTGGCCCTGATACTTACTTACTACCCCTTACGGGCAATAATCCGCGCGGTAGCCTGCGGCAGAACATTAAAAAGATCACCTACTACTGCAAAATCAGCAAGCTCTAGAATTGGCGCCTCTGGATCTTTATTAATGGCCACAATTGTCTTACTAGTTTGCATGCCTGCTCGGTGTTGAATAGCACCAGAGATCCCAGCAGCAACATAAAGTTGTGGTGAAACAGTTTTACCAGTTTGGCCAACTTGATGAGAGTGTGGATACCAACCAGCATCTGTTGCGGCCCGTGATGCACCAACTGCAGCACCTAATGCATCTGCTAATGCCTCAACTGGTTTGAAATCTCCATTAGTTCCTCGCCCACCTGAGACCACAATTGCCGCCTCAGTTAAATCAGGACGCCCGCTTTTAACAACAGGAGTTGCACTAGTTATGGTGGAAAGTTTTGCTGAATCTGAAATAGTTGCTGCAAACTCCTCAATTGTAGGTGTTGAGGTGGCAGCAACCGGTTCAATTGAATTAGCTCGCAATGTAATAATCGGTACACCAGTTGTTACCGCAGCATGTACGGTAGTTGATCCACCAAAAACAGATTGAGTGGTAATTAAATTCTTATCTACCCCAATTGCATCGGTAATAATGCCAGAGCCAGTTTTTACTGCAACTCGGCCAGCGATCTCTTTACCAGAGGCGGTTGAGGTAATTAAAAACGCAGCAGGTTTCTTGGCAGCAATTATTTGTGCAACTCCCTCTGCAACCGCAGCAGGTCCATTCTTCTCCCATTCACCACTTACAGTTATAACCTTATCTACTGGAAAATTATTTAATTGAGTAACAATCTCAGCTGGATTTGCCGCAAAAACAACTGCTACTGATTCACCAATTGTTTTAGCAAAAGTAGCAAGCTCACCAGTTGCCTTTGCAACCTTGCCGCCGTTGTGATCTACTAAAAATATAACGGTGCTCATGCCAGCCGCTTCTCAACTAAAAACTCCACAAGTTTTTCACCGCCATGACCATCATCGGTAAATTTAACTCCAGCACCCCGTGCTGGCCGAGGCAGTGCATCTTTAACTGCACTCCATGCAGCAGATGCACCTACATTTGAAGCAGCAAGACCAGTATCTGCAAGTGACATAGTGGTAATTGTTTTCTTCTTTGCCGCCATAATTCCTTTAAAAGATGGATACCTTGGTTCGTTTATCTTCTCAATCACCGAAAGTACTGCTGGAAACTTCGCACTCATTACTTGATTGCCAAACTCAGTAACTCTTTCAATCTCAACACTGCTAGCTGCTAGATCAACCTTAACCTTGCCGGCAAATGTTAATTGCCCCCAAGAAAGCCGCTCAGCAATCATCGCTGGCACCACACTCATTCTGGCATCTGTGCTCTCTGTTCCACAAAGCACTAAATCATAATTACCTTTTTTAATTACCTCAGATAAAACTAATGAGGTGGCGAGCGCGTCAGAGCCTGCCAAAGATGCATCACTTATCAAGATCGCATTATCAGCGCCCATTGATAAGCCTTTTCTTATCGCCTCCGTAGCTCGCTCTGGTCCCATAGAAATTAATGTGATGCTATGACCACTTGCCTCACCCGCTTCTTTAGTTGGTGAGTTCGCCTCGACAATACGAAGTGCTTCTTCAACTGCATACTCATCCAAATCATTTAAAACTGCATCAACATTGGCACGATCTAAAACCTGACCAGCCATCTTTTTCTCAGCCCAAGAGTCAGGGACCTGTTTGATGCATACGGCGATCTTCATACCAAGATGTTACTGGAAGGTAATATCTTTTACCAACCTCTTTGATCCTTTAATCCGTTTTAAAACTTGCAGATAGTGTGACATTAACCGTCTTCTCAATTGTTGAAACATCATAAAAACCACCAGCTGAGCGCTCCAATGAATCCTTAGTTGTAACTTGGGTCGGACCAGATGAAACTGAAATCAGTGAACCTACCTTGCCCCCAACCGCTTCAGTGATTGCCTGCGCCCTAGCTTTGGCATCTAACATAGCGGCAGCTAATAATTTTGCCCGCATTTGATCTAAAGTTGAAAGATAGTAGGAAGGTCCATAATTTCCCACATTAACTCCGGTGGCAAGTAAGGAGCCGATTTCATTACTTAGCTTTGAAACTAACTTAACATCTTTGGTTCTAACTGTTACGGTGCGATAAGCCTGATAGGAAAGTACTCGCCCAGTTGGATTTCCATTTATGTACTCCATTAATGGATTGCTATTAATTGGTCCAAGTTCAATTTGATCTGCTGTGACCCCACCATTTAAAAGATAGTTTTTTAGAGCATCACCTGAACCATCAATCTTTTTTACCGATGCCGCTAAGGTTTGTTGGGATTTATTTAAGTTTAAGGTCCAAACTGCATTATCAGCAGTTGCATTCTCTGAAGCGGTTCCGGTGACGGTAATTGCATTACCAGCACGGGAGGCAAGACCTGAGCCGACCTTATAAAGACCAAGTGTTAAACCAGAGGATAAAATTGCAGCGGCTAAAATACCGGTGGCAAATTTAATTCGATCAGAGGCTTCAATATTCATATCAATGGCCTAGCCAATGTTGGAAAAAATTTCAGGAGATCCCCCTGCTAGTGATAATCGATATGGCTCTAACTCAATCTCCCACTGATTACCCAGAGCATTCTCAAGCTCTAACTGTAATTTTTTGTGAGAAACTGCATTTTTAATTAAGTGATTTACCTGGTGTTCATTTAAAACTACATCACCATTTGATGCTAGTGATGCCTGGTGTAAACCAAGATCTGGTGTAACGCGATATAAAGTTGCATCCCCAGTAGCACTACATTGCTCAGTAATCTCAAACCGTAAATAGCGCCACTTAATTAATGCCTTAGCGATCTTTGCCGCCACACTCAGATCGCAGGTGTAGGAAACCTCAGCCGCTTTGCCACCTGGGGTAAGAGGTTGATTGACCCAATTTGCCACCACCTGGTAGCCAAGATTTTGATTTAACGCCCACTCGATATGTTGAGTTAGAGCAGCTGGTGTGGAATAAATAAGTATCCGCCCAGCATAAATTGGAGATTTACTCACTAGTACCTGCCTTTAGATCACTCGGTGTGACCTTCCCCAGCCCACCAGCGCCTATTGCAGTAAGAGATTTATACATCTCTTTTCGCAATTAGCCAATAGCAGGGTAAACTTTGCTTTAGTCCGACGCTTGGCAGTACCCGTTCCACTGATTGTTGATTGGGATTCGCTGTAAGAATAAAGACCGGCGCTTGTTATATTGCAAGAGTCCAACATAATCAAAGGAAAAAAGCTAAATGGCAAAAGGTACAGTTAAGTGGTTCAACTCTGAAAAGGGTTTTGGTTTCATTGCAGTTGATGGTGGCGGACAAGATGTTTTTGTTCACTACTCAGCAATCCAAGGAAACGGTTACAAATCACTAGAAGAGGGTCAAGCAGTTACATTCGAAGTAGTCCAAGGTCCAAAAGGTCCTCAGGCTGACGCTGTAAATCCTGCTTAAATAACCATTAACCTTTCGAGTAACTCTCGAAAAAGAATTAAGGTCTGCTAGAAATAGCAGGCCTTATTTTTTTACCCTATTTCTTTGGCTCTGCCGGAATTGTGGCTGGAGTTACTACCTTAGGTTTTAAATCCTTGCCCGTCTGCCATGCTTGCAAATACTTCCACGGTGATGTTTTACCTTTTGTCTCTAAGCCAACTCCGCGCTTGACCCACCAAATGCCTTTTTCAGTTGGATATGAAATACCAAAGTGTAAATGTGGTGCGGTTCCTCTAGCACTGCCAGTTGATCCAATCTCACCTAACTTCTCACCTGTTGCTACTTTATAACCTGGCACAATCGCAGCCTCTATTTTTGAAAGGTGGCTACCGTAATATCTATTTCCATCATCGCCAATTATAGAAACTGATAGCCCGCCTCGATCTGCACCTTTATTTGTTTTACCACTCCACTTATCAACGAGTGCTACCTCATCGATTACACCTGCAACGGGTGAGACAAATGCGCAACCTTTTTTTGCTTGAATATCTGTAGCCGGATAATCATGGTGATACTTTCCATAGGTTACGGTGCAACCTGCAACTGGGAAGGTGTAGATGGGGGCGGCGGCAGCAGTTGTTAAAGTTGTGAACATAAAAGAGGTAGTGAGTATTACCACCTTAATTTTCATACTTTGATTATCCAGTGTGAGCATGTGAATAACGGGAATTAATACTTAGTGTTGGAATAGATGTAAGGTATGACACTAACTCCGTAAATAGCGGGGCGGTAGCTCAGTTGGTTAGAGCCCCGGACTCATAATCCGGTCGTCGTAGGTTCGAGCCCTACCCGCCCCACCATTAAAGTTTGAAATCTATGTGGTAATAGCAGGTGATTAAAGATATCTTTGCCGTATGAGCAAAGTATTTTTATTTGTCGAAGTTAGTGTTAATCCTGGAAAAATGGATGAGTTTATTAACAAAATTAAGGCTCACGCAGCAGTTATCCGTACTGAGGTTGGGTGTGAGTTTCTGGAGATCTACCGCAATACTCAAAAATTAGATGTATTAAATGTCTGGGAAATTTGGAGTGATCGCCCAGCTTGGGATGCGCATATGGTTAATGAAAATAGCAAAGCGTGGCAGAAGGTTGCAACAAATTATGTCTTTGGCGAAAGCATTACTGTGATGAAAACCTTGGATAAATAAGGTAACAACGCCAGGTAGAGATGGATAGAAAATTAATAGCAGGTGTTGACTCCTCAACCCAATCGGTAAAAGTTGTAATAAGAGATGCCGATACCGGTGAATTAGTAAGGCAGGGCAAAGCCTCCCATCCAGATGGTACTGAGGTTGATCCAGCGCACTGGTTAAGCGCCTTAGATAAAGCAACTGAGGCAGCTGGTGGATTCTCTGATGTGTCAGCAATCTCTGTTGCAGGTCAGCAACATGGTTTTGTTGCTATCGATAAAGATGCCAAAGTAATTAGACCAGCTCTACTTTGGAATGATCTGCGATCGGCAAAGGCTGCTGCAGATTTAAACCAAGAGTTTGGTGGACCAAATGAAACTGCAAAGGCAATTGGATCAATTTCACCTTTGGGAAAAAGCATTAAAAAATCTTCCGACCAACTTAAGGTTCTTGGCGGCTTATTTATGGTTATGAGCGCTTTTAATTTTGTTATACTTTTACGATATCTGAGTATATAAAAATCTTAATTTAGTTGACTCTGTTAACTGCCATAAATTAAAGCCCAGAAACAACCAGGGCTGGATGTTGTGCCCTAAACTCTTCAATACTTTTTAGATTAGGCCTGCGGTCAGCACCATGTGGTCGTACTGCAACAGATGCTGCAGCCGCACTTGCAAACCGTAACTTCTCAATAGGATCCATTCCTTTTAACACCCCGTATGCGTATGCGCCATGGAAAATATCACCGGTGCCATTTGTATCAATCGCCTCAATTACATATGCATTTATATGTTGCACCTTATTCGCACCTTTAATCTGAAAGTAACAGCCGTTAGCACCATCAGTTATCACAACTGCGTTTCGCGTTTGATTCCACAACCAATTTACTATCTCAGCAACCTCTGCTTTACCTGTAACTGCCTTAGCAAAATTAAGCGGCAAAATTGGATCAGAAGCAAATGAAATCATTTGAAGCAGTAAGGACTTCTCAACAAAGAATTGTTCAGCATCTAATACAACTGGAATTTTTAACTCAGCACACTTTTTAATTACATCTAAGGTACCTGGTGGACATATTCCAGCATCAACCATTAATAACTGCGCTAGGGAGATCGCTTGGGCAACTTTTTGCGCACTTGGTAGTTTGATGTGGTGCAGTGGCTCATCGTCATAAACAATAAATCGCTCACCATCTCCAGTTAATACGATAGTTGCCTCAGCTGGATGAGATTTATCATCAAAATCAACAAACTCTGTGCTGACACCATTCTCTGCAAAATCATCTAATGCAGATTTCCACCGCGCCTGAGCGCTCATAGTGCCGACATATGCAGTTTTAATACCGAGTGCAGATAAAGCAACTAATGAGTTTCTGACATTTCCACCAAAACGATTTTCACGTCTGATTATTTTGCCTTTTTCATCTTTCCACTTTGCATTGGTGACTAAGATTTGATCAGATGCAATACACCCAACGCCGATAATCATTAATTACTTAAGCAGTTGGTGGTAAGCCAGCATCTTTAAGAGCGTCTTCAGCATTTAAACCATCATGAATTACGGTGTAATAAGCACGTGATGCTTTTTGCACATCTGTCGCGCCCCAAACATTTCTGCCAACCACTGCACCCTTTGCACCAGCATCAATTGCATCTCTAGTGCTTGCTAATGCTGCGCCAAGTGTTGGCTCCTTTGGGCCACCTGCAATCACAATTGGCGCTGGGCAGGAAGCGATGATCTCAGCAAATGCTTTTTTATCCCCTGGATAGCCAACCTTAATTACATCAACACCTGTCTCAATTCCACATCTAACCGCCCAGGCAATCTCATCTGGAGTAAAAACAATCTCGCCATCTTTATTTTTTGAGTAATTCCGTGGATAGATGTGAGCAATAATTGGAATATTAAACTCGGTAGCCTCTCGAACTGAATCGGTTAGCCACTTTAAATACTTACCCTCAGTTTTACCTCTAACTGGAATTGCTACTGCAAGAGCATCTGCGCCAAGGCGGACTGCATCAATTGGCCGAGCTAGTAACTCTGAGATTCGATCATCAACTGTAAAGCAGCCGCCTTGAATTATTAGTGCAGCTTTACCGGCATATGGCACCCATAGATTCTTTGCTGTGCCAACTTGAATAGTTACTGAATCTGGCTTACCAGCCATAGTTGCAGCAAGTGCCTTTGGCAGATTTGCTAAGCCACCAGAGACCGCATTTCCATAACCAACAAAGTGATCAACAGCTACACCAAATAGATTGCCAGATGGATTAGAAAATATTCGCCTAAGTCTGACTTCACGTCCAATACTCATGCATCCCCTTGGGTTAAGTTAGAAACATTGCCAACTATAGTGGCGATAAATTAATACCCTAATTTTAACATCTATTTTTCAAATAGTGAGCAGAGTAAATTTAAGAATTAGGTTTAGCATATTTACTAAAGGGTGAGTTAAAGCGGTACTTTTATCAGTTGCCATACAACCATTGAGAAATTACAAGTATCAACCTGTTATTTAGAGTCTGCGGGGGGGGGTATAACGTTTAGGTAACAAGGTAATTTGGGGTTAATTAGGAGTTGTCTAATTGATTATGGCAGTGTAGAAATGGGGGTGAAGTTCCGACCTATAGGAGGAAATATAAGTATGAAGAAACTCTTCTCACGTCGCACCATTGCTGCTGTTGCAGTACTTGGTGCTTCGTCATTACTGCTTTCTGCTTGTTCATCATCATCTGATGATGCAGGTGGAGAAGCTAAGGTAGGCGTATCGCTTATCCTAAAAAATGATACAAACCCATTCTTCGTCGCAATGACTAAGGGTGCAAAGGCTAAGGCCGCTGAACTTGGCGTAGACCTAAGCGTTGCAGCTGGAAAAGACGAGACTGATGATGCTGGACAGGTTGCTGCAATTGAAAACGCAATCTCAAAGAAAGATGCTGGAATTTTAATTACCACTATCTCTGGCGGAGTTTACGCTGCAATTACTAAGGCTCGCAAAGCTGGTCTTTTCGTAATCGCACTTGATACCCCAACAGATCCTGCAGATATCGTTGACATTACATTTGCAACTGATAACTGCAAGGCTGGCGAGTTAATTGGACAATGGGCTGCTGCAAAGATGAATGGTAAGAAGGCAGTTATTGCTCTTCTTGATATCTTCGCTGACAAGAACGTTCCAACTGATTACTGCCGTGATAATGGCTTCCTAAAGGGAATGGGAATTCCACTAGGAGATCCTAAGAAGCTTGCAGATGAGCCAAAGACTGGTAAGTACACAGGTGGTAAGGGTGGTGCATACCAGATCGTTGGTAACGTAGCCACACTTGGCGCTGAAGATGGTGGACGTACTGGCATGGAGCAACTACTTGCTAAGAATCCAAACATCAACCTTGTTTACACCTTGAATGAGCCAGCTGCTGCTGGTGCTTATGCTGCGCTTAAGGCTGCAGGTAAAGAGAAGGGTGTAGTTATCGTCTCTGTTGACGGTGGCCGCGCAGGTGTTGAGAATGTTAAGGCTGGCGTCATTGGTGCTACTTCACAACAGTATCCACTATTGATGGCAGATCTTGGCGTTCAAGCCATTTTCGACCTTATTACAAAGGGAGTAAAGCCACAGCGTTCAGCTGGACTTGATTTCTTTGATACCGGAGTTAAGTTGATTACTGATGACCCACAAGAGGGAGTTCCATCAGAGTCAGTTCAATACGGACTAGATAACGCCTGGGGTTAAAAACTTCAAATCTATTGGTTAATAGCCAGTAGGTAAGGTGTAAAAAGAATTAAGGCGGCTGATGATTCAGTCGCCTTAATCTTTACAAGTAGTGATAAATTTATGATCGCAGGTAAAAACAATGGAGGGTTATAAGTGAGTAAATCAAACCTAGTAACCGATGCCGCTGCAGAGTTTAAAGGGCGAGCCACCAAGAAACAGAAGTTACAAGCAGTCTTACATAAATACCCTTGGGTTAGCTCAGCTGTAGTACTTGTATTTGCCATATTTATCTTTAGTTTTGGAAATGAAAACTTTTTAACACCAAATAATCTTTCACTAATCTTGCAACAGACAGCTGTAATTGGAGCAATCGCAGCCGGACAAACCTTAATAATTCTCACCGCCGGTATTGATCTATCTTGTGGTGCAATCGCAATCTTTGCTTCAATGGTTATGGCTAAAACTGCATTTGTTAATGGCTGGCCAGGCTGGGCCGCATTTATGCTCGGAATCGCAGTTGGAACTGGAGCTGGCGCGTTTAACGGTTGGTTAATTACTAAGATAAATCTGCCACCATTTATCGTAACTTTAGGAACATATAACGTATTTTCAGCTTTAACACTTTTTTATGCAACAGGTCGAACCATTATGGATAAGGAGCTAGAGCCGTTTTTCCTATATTTAGGAAACCCTATTCCGCTTGGCGAATTTAGGATTACCTACGGCGTGCTTTTAGTAATAGTTATGTATTTAATTTTAGCCTTCTCTCTTCGCTACACCGGCTGGGGACGGCATGTCTATGCTGTTGGTGATGATATTGAGGCAGCTCGATTAGCTGGAATTCAAGTAAAGCGAGTACTAATGAGCGTCTATGTAACTGCAGGTTTTATCTTTGCAGTTACCTCTTGGGTAATCATCGGCCGAGTGGCTGCTGCCAGCCCTAACTCAGGTAGTAATCTAAATCTTGACTCAATTACCGCTGTGGTAATTGGTGGCACGAGCCTCTTTGGTGGGCGCGGTGCGATCTTTGGTTCGCTAATCGGAGCGGTGATCGTAGGTGTATTTCGTAATGGTCTTACGCTGGCTGGTGTGGATCTTTACTACCAAACCTTTGCAGTGGGAGTTTTAATTATTACCGCAGTCTCAATTGATCAGTGGATTAGGAAGGCGGGAGTATGAGTAAATTAGTTGCGCCAGTACTAGAGGCTAAAAATTTAGTAAAGACCTACGGACGTGTTGTTGCAATTGATGGCTCAGACTTACAACTTTTCCCAGGTGAAATACTTGCAGTTGTTGGCGATAACGGTGCTGGTAAATCCACCATGATTAAATGTTTATCAGGAGCTGAGACTCCAGATAGCGGAGTAATGGAGTTAGATGGCAAACCAACTACCTTCCGTCGCCAGAAAGATAGTCGTGATGCAGGTATTGAAACTGTCTATCAAACTTTAGCGGTCTCTCCTGCGTTAGATATTGCTGCCAATCTATATCTTGGTCGTGAGATTCGTAAGAAGGGTCCACTCGGGAGTATTTTTAGAATGCTAGATAACTCTGGCATGAAAAAAAGTGCTAAAGAACATATAACCGCATTGGGCATTGGAACTATCCAAAATATGAGCCAAGCAGTTGAAACTTTATCTGGTGGTCAACGCCAAGCGGTTGCAGTTGCTAGAGCAGCTGCCTTTGGGCAGAAAGTAATTATTATGGATGAGCCAACTGCTGCACTTGGTGTTCGTGAGTCTGGCCAGGTACTTAAGTTAATTCAAAGTCTGCGCGCGAGAGGCTTACCTGTTATTTTAATTAGCCACAATATGCCACAGGTTTTTGAGGTTGCAGATCGCATTCACATTCAACGGCTTGGTAAGCGAATTGCTGTAGTAACGCCTAAGAGCCACACTATGAATGAGGTTGTAGCGGTTATGACTGGTGCATTAATTTTGGATGTAAAAGATCAAACTTTAGGACCAGTTCGCTAAAGAACCTCTAAGAGTCTTTTTCGCATTACTACCGGATCAACAACCACCCCAGTCCAATACTTAATACCTAATACCGCCTGATTAATTACCATTCCTAATCCATCTATAATTTTACAACCTCTAGATTGAGCATCTTTTAATAAATTTGTCATAGGTGGATTAACTATTACATCTGCTACTACTACCTCTGCCCTGATTGAATTGATATCTACATTAATTCGAGCATCAATATCAGGTGCCATTCCAATTGAGGTGGCATTTACTAAAATATCTACATCGCTAGGCACTTCATACTTGCTATCCCAAAGTTTAAATTCAGCCTTAGATTTGGTTTTACTATTTAGCAAATCAACTAAACTCTCACCACGTTTTTGATCACGATTTACAATTGTAATTCTACTAACATTCTCAAGTGCTAGTTCTACTGCAATTGCTCTGGCAGCTCCCCCTGCTCCAAGTAGTGCAACATTTTTACCGCTAGGAGAAACTACAGCTTTAAGAGATTGCAAAAAACCCTTACCATCGGTGTTCTCGCCAATATATTTACCATCTCGCAGAACTACACAATTGACTGCGCCCATTAATGCAGCAGATTCACCAAGTCCATCTAAATACTTTATTACCTCTACTTTATGTGGCAGTGAACAATTAAAACCAACCCAATTCATTGCTCTAGCACCCATAACTGCAGCCGCTAAATCCTTAGGCAATACTTCGCAATTTAGATATCTAAAATCAAGTCCATGATGTTTATATGCTGCCTCAACCATAGCAACAGTTGGATTACCAGCCGATGGAGTTGAAAAACTACC
>SHVD01000053.1 GCA_009691185.1 Candidatus Nanopelagicaceae bacterium
CAGTAGAAGTGAAATAAACAAAATCTATGTTGTCGCACCGAGCACCACAGATGAGCGACTGGCCAAGGTTACTTCAGAGTGTTCTGGATTTATTTATGCTGCAAGTCTTATGGGAGTTACTGGAACAAGGGATGTGGTCTCTACAAATGCGCAGTCTTTGGTTGATCGAATTCGCAAGGTTAGTAAAACATCAGTTGCTGTTGGGCTCGGGGTGTCAAACAAAGAGCAAGCAAAACAAGTCGCCACATATGCTGATGGCGTAATTGTTGGGTCGGCATTTATTAAGATTATCCAACAGTTTGGCTCAGGCAGGTCAGGACTTAAGAAGGTAAAGCAATTGGCACTCTCGTTATCTGAAGGAGTTAATAGTGCGCGCTAAATTTGGTACTTATCAGCCTTGGATAACTTTATTAGCGCGTCTAACTCTGGGGGGAGTGTTGCTAGTAGCTGGTGCTTTAAAAGTTGGTAACTTACAAAAATCTGCGATGGCGGTTAGAGCTTATGAATTATTGCCAACGGCAATTGCAAATTTTCTCGGATATGTTCTGCCTTGGCTAGAAATTGGACTGGGCTTATTACTTATCTTAGGAGTAGCGGTCTCAATTTCTGGTTTATTTGGCGCCATAATCATGTTTGCATTTATCATCGCAATTGCTCAGGCTTGGGCTCGAGGTCTAAGCATCGACTGTGGATGTTTTGGCGGAGGTGGTCCTATTGACCCTGATGAGACAAAGTACTTATCAGAGATTATTCGAGACATAGGCTTACTTGGAGTTGGGATTTTCCTGTATTACTTCCCAAAGGGTAGATTTGCGCTAGACAAATAAAGGAGAGTGCGAATAAATGGCATCAAGCAGTGGTGATAAGGGAACGAGAAATTTATTAATTGCAATGGTTGTATTTATTGTTGCAGTTGGTGTGATTTTTTCATTTATCAGCAGTAGATCCGACTCTACCGCAGCAATTCCAGCGGCTGTTTCAGAATCTGATGGATATGGCATAGTTCTTAATCCCACAAGTACACCAACTATTGATGTTTATATCGATTACCAGTGCCCGGCTTGTCGAGTATTCGAAATAATTAATGGCGGATATTTAAATGAAGTAATCGCCCAAAAGAAGGCAAAAGTTGTTTACCACCCAATGACTTTTATCGGCCCAGAATCAATTTTGGCGGCTAACGCAGCAGCTTGCGCAGCTGATGAGGGTGAATTCGTAGATATGAATCTTGCCTTATTTCAGAATCAGCCACAGGGTGAGAATTCAGGTAAGTGGCAGAGTGAGTATTTTGTTGCTCTTGGTAAATCAATTGGAATTAACTCCAACACTTTTGAGCAATGTGTAAATGATGGTAAGTATGTTAACTGGACAGGGAATGTTGCTGCTGCATCAGCAAAGGCAGATGTAAATGGAACACCTACAATTAAGATTAATGGTAAGGCTCTAGATAGAAATACCGAGTATGGCGATCTCGGAAAGTTTAGAGCAGCACTTGCTGCTGGTGGCGTTAAGTAATAAACCTAGATAATGGTTGTATTAATCCCTAGCCCATCTGTATCTACACTTTCTATAGGTCCACTTACGATCCACCTTTATGCGTTGTGCATTATCACCGGTATAGCAGTTGCCATTTGGATTGGTAGGAGCCGATATTCAAATTTAGGCGGCAATCCAGATGATGTTTCCGAAGTTGCCATTTGGGCGGTGCCTTTTGGAATTATTGGTGGGCGGATTTACCATGTGATTTCATCTCCGCAGCCATATTTTGGGGAGAACGGAAATCCAGCTGATGCACTTCGGATATGGCAGGGTGGCTTAGGTATTTGGGGAGCTATTTCCCTCGGCGCGCTTGGTGCATATATATATTTTATGACTCATAAAACTACTTTAAGTTTTGCAAAACTACTTGATTCGTTAGCTCCTGGTGTAATAATCGCACAAGCAATTGGCAGGATTGGCAATTATTTTAATCAAGAGGTATTTGGTAAACCAACAAATCTTCCTTGGGCGATTGAAATCGAAGCTAAAAATCGGCCAGATGGGTATGAAGCGATTACAACTTTTCATCCGACATTTTTCTATGAACTACTCTGGTGTCTATTTATCGCGTTCTTGTTAATAAAGTTACCTGGGTTTCTAAAGTCAGTTGCCTGTAATTCTGGGGATATATTTGCGCTCTATATTGCTGGCTATACCGCAGGAAGATTTTGGATAGAAGCATTAAGAATTGATGAGGCGAATTACATTTTGGGTCTACGGCTAAATATTTGGGTATCCATCATTGTTTTCACTGCGTCGGTCATATACCTATATCGCAGCAATAGACGTGGCAACACCTCAGATAAGCCAGTAGCAAGTTAGTATTTGGCAATGGGACTAGAAGAGGTACAGATCCGTAATTTAGAACATCGCGCACATCGGGCAGGATGGCTTCGCGCTGCAGTTTTAGGTTCTAATGATGGCTTAGTGTCCACCGCTAGTTTGATGGTAGCTATTGCTGCGGCGAATAAGAGTGATTTTATTGTCACAGCTGGGTTGGCCGGAATTGCTGCTGGTGCCATGTCGATGGCGGTTGGTGAATATGTTTCAGTGAAATCCCAACTTGATGTTGAAAATGCAGATCGTGAGATCGAGACCAGACAATTAGCAGAAAATCCAGAAAGTGAATTCGCCGAATTAGTTGATATTTATGTCAAAAGAGGATTAACTGAAAATCTTGCCAAACAAGTTGCAAGTGCAATGCATGAAAAGGATGCGCTAGACGCACATTTAAGAGATGAACTTGGTCACTATGACCACACCAGAGCACGCCCAGTACAAGCCGCTGCCGCTTCTGCGTTTTCTTTCACAGCCGGTGGGTTAGTTCCTTTAATCGGTGCATTAATCGCTACTGCAAATCAAGTTCCATTGATTCTTACCTTTACTGCAATTGGTTTAATTGCAGCGGGTTATATAAGTGCAAAAATTGCAGGCTCTCCTTTGCTTTCAACGGTTTCTAGAATATTTTTAGGAGGAGTGTTAGGAGTAACAATTACCGCAGGGATCGGCTGGCTGGTTGGACTTACTGGGATTTAGCCTGCCTGCTACTATTACTCCTGTAACGATCTAAATTTAAGTTGGGCCATTGTCGTCCCGACCCACTACTGGGAGCGGCCTATAACTTGGAAACTAATAACATTTTTTCCAGCACCCCAAAAGCTATTGGGCTTTATGACCCTGCCTATGAACACGATGCATGTGGGGTGGCAATGGTGGCCACCTTAAAGAAATTACCTACTCATGAGATTGTTAGCAAAGCTTTAATTGCATTACGTAACTTAGAGCACCGTGGTGCATCCGGGGCTGAACCAGATAGCGGTGATGGTGCCGGAATTTTAATTCAAATTCCAGACAAGTTTTACCGTTCTGTTGTCGATCTAAAACTCCCAACTGTTGGTTCATATGCAACTGGTATTTTCTTTGTTCAACCAAGTACTGCTGATTATCAATCTAAAATTTCAAAAATTGCAAGCGAAGAAGGTATTGAAATTCTTGGCTGGCGAGATTTACCAATTAATTCCAAATCTATTGGAAAAACGGCGTTATCTGTGATGCCTGAGTTTAAACAACTATTCATGGCAGGAGCAAAAGGTGAAAAAGATCTGGTCCTTGAAAGATTGGCCTTCTGTCTACGCAAGCGAATAGAACATTCATTACCGATCTATGTTTCCTCTCTTTCCAGCCGAACAATTGTCTATAAAGGCATGTTGACTACTGGCCAATTAGAAGAGTTTTTTCCAGATCTTTCTAACCCACTGGTTGAGTCACCATTTGCATTAGTCCACTCAAGATTTTCCACTAATACCTTTCCTTCTTGGCCACTTGCTCATCCGTATCGATATATCGCGCACAATGGTGAGATTAATACTGTGAAAGGAAATCGAAATTGGATGCGGGCCAGAGAAACATTATTAGAGAGTGATCTAATACCTGGAGACCTAAAAAGACTTTTTCCAATCGTAAATGATTCTGGAAGTGACTCTGCTTCATTCGATGAAGTTTTAGAGCTTTTATATTTAGGTGGTAGATCACTGCCACATTCAGTATTGATGATGATTCCCGAGGCTTGGGAAAATCATGCAACGATGCCGCAAGTTCGAAAGGATTTTTATGCATTCCACTCAGCACTGATGGAGCCTTGGGATGGACCAGCTTGTGTGACATTTACAGATGGTCGTCAAATTGGTGCGGTATTAGATAGAAATGGTTTGCGACCTTCAAGATTTTGGGTTACCGATGATGGGTTAGTTGTACTTGCTAGTGAGGTTGGTGTTTTAGATTTCAAACCCGAGGCAGTTGTTAGAAAGGGCAGATTACAGCCAGGAAAAATGTTTCTAGTTGATATTGAACAGGGGCGAATAATTGAAGATGATGAAATCAAAGAAACTCTAGCTTCGGCGAAGCCATACGGAGATTGGCTTCACTCTGGCTTGGTTAAATTGAGTGATCTACCGGCGCGGGAACATATTGTTTATTCCCACTCTTCAGTTGTGAGAAGGCAAAGAGCTTTTGGTTACACCGAAGAGGAAATTCGATTAATCATTACACCAATGGCACGAAATGGTGCCGAGCCATTGGGTTCCATGGGAACTGATACACCTATTGCAGCACTATCTGAAAAGCCGAGATTACTTTTTGATTACTTTGCTCAACTATTTGCGCAAGTGACTAATCCACCATTAGATGCAATTCGAGAGGAGCTAGTTACATCCTTAGGCGGCTCAATTGGTCCTGAGCATAATTTATTGGATCCAGGACCCGCTTCATGTCAGCAAATATCATTGCAATTTCCAGTTATTGATAATGATGAACTTGCCAAAATAATTAATGTAAATGCTGATGGTGATCAACCAGGATTTGTATCCCACGTAGTTAAGGGTTTGTTTCCCATTGCTGGCGGGGGCCACGCTCTTACAGCAAGAATTACAGAGATTAGATCTGAAGTTTCAAAGGCAATAGATGCTGGCGCAAGAATTATTGTTTTATCTGATCGAGATGGTGATGCCGAAAATGCTCCAATTCCTTCTTTGCTCTTAACCTCTGCTGTTCATCATCACTTAATTCGAGAGAAAACTCGTACAAAAGTTGGTTTAGTTGTTGAAAGTGGTGAGGTCCGAGAAGTTCACCATGTTGCTCTCTTAATTGGCTTTGGTGCTGCGGCAGTAAATCCATATCTGGCGATGGAAACTGCTGAGGACTTAGTGAGGCAAGGAGTCATAACTGACATAACACCAGAAAAAGCAGTACGGAATTTAATTAAATCGTTAGGCAAAGGTGTTTTGAAGGTTATGTCCAAGATGGGTGTTTCCACCATTGCCTCTTACACAGGTGCACAAATATTTGAGGCGATTGGTTTATCAAATGAGGTAGTTGATGAGTACTTTGTGGGTACTACATCACGGTTGGGTGGAGTAGGTATTGAAATACTTGCAAAAGAGACAATTAAGCGCCATCACATTGCCTATCCACCCGGTGGTGAAATTCCTGGTTCAAAAAAGCTACAAATAGGTGGTGAGTATCAGTGGCGACGGGAGGGTGAACCACATTTATTTGATCCGGAAACTGTTTTCACTCTGCAGCATGCTACTCGGACAAAAAGATTTGATGTTTTCAAAAGATATACAGCAAGAGTAGATGATCAATCTCGCAGATTAATGACCTTAAGAGGTTTATTTAGTTTTAAGACCGAGGTGAGAAAGCCAATACCTATTGAAGAGGTTGAGCCAGTATCAGAAATATTGAAACGATTCGCAACGGGAGCGATGTCTTATGGCTCAATTTCGCAAGAGGCTCATGAAACCTTGGCAATTGCCATGAATCGGATTGGTGGTAAATCTAATACCGGTGAAGGCGGTGAGGATCCCGCTAGAAATATAGCCGATAGTAATGGTGATTTGCGTCGTTCGGCTATTAAGCAAGTTGCTAGTGGCAGATTTGGTGTGACTAGTGAGTATTTAGTAAATGCTGATGATATTCAGATAAAGATGGCACAAGGTGCAAAACCAGGTGAAGGTGGACAACTTCCGGGAAATAAGGTCTATCCCTGGATAGCAAAGGTTAGATACTCCACACCCGGTGTGGGTTTAATTTCACCACCACCCCACCATGATATTTATTCCATCGAAGATCTTGCTCAACTAATCCACGATTTAAAAAATGCAAATGATCGAGCACGGATTCACGTGAAGTTAGTAGCAGAGGTTGGCGTTGGCACAGTAGCTGCTGGCGTCAGCAAAGCACATGCGGATGTAGTTTTAATCTCTGGTCATGATGGTGGCACAGGCGCCTCGCCATTAACATCTTTAAAGCACGCCGGTGCACCTTGGGAGTTAGGGCTGGCAGAAACACAACAGACTTTGATGTTAAATGGTCTAAGGGATCGAATCGTTGTGCAAGTAGATGGTCAAATGAAAACTGGGCGGGATGTAGTAATCGCAGCGCTATTGGGTGCTGAAGAGTTTGGCTTCGCTACCGCACCTCTTGTTGTTTCTGGCTGCGTGATGATGCGGGTATGCCATTTGGATACTTGTCCAGTTGGGGTTGCAACCCAAAATCCAGAGTTAAGGAAAAAATTCACAGGTAAGCCTGAATTCGTAGAAACTTTTTTTGAGTACATTGCTGAAGAGGTAAGGCAATTATTGGCTGAACTTGGATTCAGAAAACTAGAGGAAGCTATTGGCCAGGTTGAATTATTAGATACTAGAGCAGCGTTTAATCATTGGAAGGCAAAAGGCTTAGATCTTTCGCCGATACTTGTTGCACCAACTAGTGATTCACCTCGGAGGAATATTATTAAACAAGATCACGGATTAGTAGCAGCCTTGGATAATGAATTAATTAAACTTTCCAAAGATGCTTTGACAGCGGGTAAATCTGTAAGGTTGCAGATGCCAGTTAGAAATGTTAATCGAACTGTTGGCACGATGCTTGGAACTGAAATAACCCGGAAATACGGCGGGCAGGGGTTACCAAATGACACAATTGATATTAGTTTTCATGGTTCAGCCGGCCAGTCATTTGGTGCCTTTATACCATCCGGGTTAACGCTAAGACTTTACGGTGATAGCAATGATTATGTGGCAAAGGGTTTATCAGGGGGACGAGTGATTATTCGTCCAGACGAAAAGGCAAAATTCAAATCTAATAAGAATGTAATCGCTGGCAATGTAATTGGGTATGGCGCAACATCAGGTGAAATTCTGATCTCTGGAGTTGTTGGCGAGAGATTTTGTGTACGAAATTCTGGCGCTATAGCCGTAGTCGAAGGGGTTGGCGATCACGGCTGTGAATATATGACTGGTGGTGCTGTGATTGTTTTAGGACGCACTGGTCGCAATTTTGCAGCAGGCATGTCTGGTGGAATGGCATTTATCCTCGATATTGAC
>SHVD01000054.1 GCA_009691185.1 Candidatus Nanopelagicaceae bacterium
AAAGGAGCCAAAGCGAAAGCTGCTGAAGTTGGAGTAGATTTGACTGTTATCTCAGCCAAGCAAGAGGGTGATGATGCCAGTCAGATAACTGGTATCGAAAATGCTGTTTCAGCAAAGCACGCAGGAATTTTAATTACACCAATGTCAGTAAATGTTAATTCTGCGATTACGAAGGCCCGAAACGCAGGACTTTTCGTAATTTCATTGGATACCCCTACAGACCCTGCAGATATAGTAGATATTACTTTTGCTACTGATAACTGTGAAGCGGGACGCCTGATTGGTCAATGGGCCGCAGCAAAACTTGCTGGAAAGAAAGCTGTGATCGGTCTAATAGATCTTTTTGCCGACAAAATGGTCTCAGTAGATTACTGCCGAGATAATGGATTCCTAGCAGGTATGGGAATTGACGTTAAAGATCCTAAGATAATGGGAGACGAAGCCAAAAAAGGTAAGTACTCAGGTGGTGATTATGAGATTGTAGGAAACGGGGCTGGTAGAGGAGCCGAATCCGAAAGTCGCTCAGCAATGGAAAGATTGTTGAGCAAAAACAAGAACATAAATGTTGTCTACACCATCAATGAACCAACTGCTTTTGGTGCTTGCGCCGCCCTTAAGGCAGCAGGAGTAAAAGCACTAGTCGTGTCAGTCGATGGCGGAAGAGCTGGAATTGAAGGAATAAAGAGTGGTTGTATTGGAGCCACTTCCCAGCAGTACCCTCTATTGATGGCTGATCTTGGTGTACAAGCTATCTTCGATATTGTGAAATCTGGAACCAAACCAGCAAACTCAGCTGGCTTAGATTTCTTTAATACTGGAGTTAAATTAATTACTGATGATCCTCAAGAAGGAGTGTCATCTGAATCCACACAATATGGATTGGATAATGCTTGGGGTTAAGATAACCACTTGATATCAAAGGGAACTGAAAGACTTAAGTACTTTCAGTTCCCTTATTCAAATTAAAGTAATTGATTTAGAGCACAGACGACTTTTATTTATAGTGATAGAAAGGTCGAAATGAGCAAGAAATCTTTAAAATCAAAGCAGTCTGATCATACTGAATTTAGTTCAAGCGTAAGCCGAATACAAATTATTCAATCTTATTTGCACAGGTATCCGTGGTTATCTTCGGCAGGTGTTTTAATCCTAGCTATACTTTCTTTTTCTTTTTTTAATTCAAATTTTTTAACTCCTGGAAATCTTTCCCTGATACTGCAACAGGTTTCTATTATCGGTGCCTTAGCTCTGGGTCAGACAATTATAATTTTAACTGGCGGTATAGATTTATCTTGTGCTGCAATTTCAGTGTGCTGCATGATGATTATGGCTAAGTCTGGTATGGGTGACCCTTACATTGAAAATGATGGCTTAGCTATTTGGCTTGCCTTTCCTTTAGGTATTTTTATAGCAGCGTTAGCAGGAGCTTTTAATGGTTTTTTGGTAACAAAATTTCGTCTCCCTCCTTTTATCGTAACTTTAGGAACACTAAATATATTCATTGCTATAACGATTTTATATGGTTCAGGTAGGTCAATATTGGAAAACGAGATAGATCCTTTTTTACTTGAACTCAGCAATATTTTTAAAATTGGCGAATTCGTTGTCACATATGGCGTCATATTAATGTTGCTCATGTATGCTTTTTTTGCTTATAGCCTTAGGTTTACTTCTTGGGGAAGACATGTATACGCAGTTGGTAACGATCCAGAAGCGGCCCGCTTGTCAGGAATTAGCGTTGATAAGGTACTAATGAGTGCATATTTAGTGGCGGGATTAATATTTGGATTAACATCGTGGATCATGATCGGTCGGATTATGGTGGCAAGTCCAAACGTTCCGAGTGACTATAACTTGGTAGCTATTACAGCGGTTGTAATAGGCGGAACATCACTATTTGGAGGCCGAGGTACTGTATTTGGGACTCTTATAGGTGCATGCATTGTTGGTGTTTTTCAGAATGGCTTAACTCTTGCTGGGGTGGATTTAAATTTCCAAGTACTTGCAATTGGAATCTTAATTATATTTGCGGTTACCCTTGATACTTGGGTAAGAAGGGTAAAGGTTTGATGTGGCAAAGCCAGTTCTAGAGGTAAAAAATTTAATAAAAACCTACGGTAGAGTGATAGCGCTTGATGGGGCGGATTTAGAACTGTATCCGGGCGAAGTTTTAGCAATCGTTGGTGATAACGGTGCTGGTAAGTCAACTCTTATAAAATGTATAACGGGAGCCGAAAAAGCAGATTCGGGAAAAATTATAATTGATGGTGCTGAAGTTTCATTTAATAAAGTTCAAGAAAGCCGCCTTGCTGGAATCGAAACTGTTTACCAGTCTCTTGCTGTTGCTCCCTCTTTAGACGTTACTGCAAATATTTTCTTAGGTAGGGAAATTAGGCGAGGAGGACTTTTTGGTCAGCTTTCAAGAATGATGGATAGTTCATTAATGAAAAAAGATGCCCAAAAATATATCTCTTCACTAGGAATAGAAACAATCCAAAATATAAACCAAGCAGTTGAAACTCTGTCAGGTGGGCAGCGGCAGGCGGTAGCTGTAGCTCGAGCTGTTGCGTTTAGTCAAAAAATAATAATATTAGATGAACCAACTGCCTCACTTGGGGTCCGAGAGTCATCGCAAGTTCTAAATCTGATTAAAAACCTCCAAAGCCGCGGGTTGCCTGTAATAATTATTAGCCATAATATGCCTCAGGTATTTGAAGTCGCCAATAGAATTCAGATTCAAAGACTTGGTAAGAGAGCGGGAATAGTTACTCCAAAAACCCACGATATGAAAGATGTAGTTGCAGTAATGACAGGGGCTCTTAAGTTAGAACTAAAAGATCAGACTTTAAATTCAGTAACTTAGGTACAACTGTTAGCATCTAAGAGGTAATCAACTTGAATCGCGATCATATTTATGTTAGTCATTCAAATAAATTTATGCTCAATAATTGTAATGAGTTAGAATCTTGAATAATTCAAAACTAGTTGTTGGTATAGACTCTTCTACACAATCATGTAAAGTTGAAATTAGAGAATTAGAAACTGGAAAGCTTATAGCGACCAGTACAGAAAGTCATCCAGCAACTTTTCCCCCGAAAAGTGAACAAAATCCAGAAATATGGTGGCACAGCTTAAAGTCTGCATTTACGAAAGCGCAAAAAAGCCATAACTTCGACAAGAAAAACATTATTTCAATTGGCGTTACTGCTCAGTGTCATGGCTTAGTTGTGCTCGATAAAAATTCTAATATAATTCGCCCAGCAAAACTATGGAATGACACTGAATCTTCTTTACAAAGTGATTTTCTAATCAATAAATACGGAAAAAAGTATTGGATTGAGTCAACAGGATCAATGATTGGGCCATCTTTCACCATAACAAAACTTTTATGGCTATACGAAAACGAAAATGAAAACTTTTTAAAAATTAAAAAAGTAATTCTACCTCATGACTATCTGGTATGGAAATTATCCAATAGATTTGTAACTGATCGCGCTGGTGCTTCTTGTACAGGATATTATTCTATAAAAGATGGCAAGTGGGATTTAGAAGTTTTGCAGCAAGTAGCAAAAAATTTCGACTGGCAACTAGTATTACCTGAGATTCTCTCCCCTAATGAAAAATCAGGTTTCATATCACATGATGCTGCCGAAGAATTGGGTCTAAAAAAAGATGTAGTTATTGCCGCTGGGACTGGTGACCAAATGGCTAGTGCTCTTGGTTTAGGTATTGAGCAAGGGGATTATGTGATTTCACTCGGTACTTCAATTTGTGTATTTTCAGTTGCTTCAAAACTGGTGCTTGACTTAAATGGCTTAGTAAATTGTGTTTGTGACTCAAACGGAAAATTTTTACCAATAATTGTCAGTCTTAATGGCACAAAAGTGACTAATTTATTTTCAAAAATTATGAATCGTGGCCTTGAAGAGTTATCAAACTTAGCATTAGATTTCAACCCAGCAGAGCCGAAACTTTATTTCTCTGCTCTTATTGATGGTGAAAGATCGCCAAATTTACCAAATGCAACAGGCACGTTAGCTGGTATTACTAGTGAAACTACAATAAATGGAATGGCTAGAGCAGCTTTTGACGGAGTATTAACTCCTGTTATAAAAAATTACAAGTACCTACAGAACCTGACTAAAAATCCAATGAAAAGACTTATAGTTACAGGAGGTGGAGCAAAAAGTCACGCATATAAACAAATTTTAGCTGACTTAGCGCAGCAAGAGATAACCCAACTCGATGTTGAAGAATCTGCTGCTAGAGGAGCGTGTATTCAAGCAGCATCGGCAACTGGACATATAACTGTTGACGAAATTTTGAAGTTATGGGCCCTAGATGTCGTAGATTTAATAAAACCACGCTACCAGGCGGGACTTACTGAATACTTTTCAGATTTTGATATATGTAGTGGTTGGAGAGGTTTAGATCGAAAATCTAAATCTTAAGAGATGACTATTCTGGAAACTTCAGTAGTAATAGTTGGCTCTGGAATGGGTGGCGCAACCACTGCATATGGGTTGGCTAAAACTGGTGTTGATTGTTTGGTTATCGAGCGTGGTGATTTTGTTAAAAGAGAAGATGAAAATTGGTCAGCTCGTGAGATATTTATTAATAAACGTTATAAACCAGATGAAAAATGGCTCGATGAAAAAGGCAAAGAATTCACTCCAGGTGTTCATTACATTGTTGGCGGAAATACAAAAGTTTACGGCTCATCACTTCCCAGATTTAGGGAGAATGATTTTCAAGAAATAAAGCATAAAGAGGGTATCTCACCCGCTTGGCCCTTTACCTATCAAGATATCGAGCCTTACTACTGTGCAGCCGAAACGTTATACAAAGTTCATGGCACAACTGGTGAGGATCCCACTGAGCCACCTAGGAGCCAGCCATTTCCCTATCCTGCTTTAGCGCACGAAAAATATATTTCAAATCTTGCAGCCAAATTAAAAGCTGCAGGTGTTAGACCACACTCTAACGCTATGGGAGTTGATTTACGAAGTGATGGTAAATGTATTAGGTGTGGAACTTGCGATGGGTTTGTCTGTAAATTAGATGCAAAAAGTGATGCACAAACTTGTGCATTAGAACCTGCCATGCGTACCGGAAAAGTTAGGTTAGAAACAAATCTAAAAGTAACACAAATTGTTGTTAAAAATGGCAAGGTTGATCATCTTTTAGCTAGTAGAGATGGGAAAGAAATAAAAATTGTTGCTAAAAAATATGTGTTAAGTCTAGGCGCAGTTAATACTGCAGCCCTGCTATTAAAGTCAGGGTCAATTGCTAACTCTTCAGGCCTAGTTGGAAAGAACTTTATGATGCACAACAATGCTCATATTGCAGCTTTTGATATTAAAAGTAAAAATGATGTAGTTTTTCAAAAAACTTTGTCCTTTTCAGATTGGTATTTTGATGGTGGATCTGGATATCCGTTAGGAGCGGTTCAGTTAATCGGAAAAGTCCAAGCAATTATGATGAAAACTTATGCAACAAAAGTGCCAATGAGCATACTAAAATTTATTGCTGATCGATCTGTTGAATTTGTAGTTATGAATGAGGATTTACCATCGCACTCTAATCGAATAGAGATAGCCAAAAATGGCAATATTCAAATTTATCGTAAGGCAATAAATACTTCAGCTCATAAAGAGTTAATGAAAAAAACTAAACGGGTATTAAGAAAATCTGGCTTTCAAGCGATTTTTGTCCAACCATTTGATATTTCGATGAACTCACACCAGTGTGGTACTACTATCGCTGGTGAAAATCCAAAACAAAGTGTGGTTAATCAATACTGTAAAACTCATGATCTAGATAATCTTTACTTAATCGATGGCGGATTTTTTCCCTCATCTGCTGCAATGAATCCAGCACTAACCATTGCCGCGCAGGCACTCAGAGTTGTAGATAAATCAGATTTAAAGCAGGTAAATTAGCTCTACTTTAGTCAACATGAAAATTCTCAGGTATCTCATGCCACCAATTATTCTCTTTAGTTTCAGGTACTTGCCATTGCATTTGATCAGTTATTTTCCACCATCTTTGCATCTCAGGTTCATCTGCTAATTTTGCCATATCGGCTTCGTAATCTGATCCGGTGTACTCAAGGTAGGCAAAAAGTAAATTACCATATCGGAATATAGAGTAATTTGAAATATTTGCTTGTTTAATTATTTTTATGATACTTGGCCAGGCTTGCGCGTGTAATTTTTCATACTCTTCAATATCTTCTGGCTTAATCCCTATAACCTGACCAATACGCTTTACTGACATTTAATCTCCTATAACTTTAAAACTCGCTTGAGCTCTGTATACATAACAGCTGGATCGACCTCAAAGTTAGTCCAGTATTTAACACCAATTACTGCTTGATTTACCACCATGCCTAGTCCATCAATTGTTTTGGCTCCAATTCCAGCTGCATACTTTATTAAATTTGTTTGGGGTGGATTTACAATGACATCTGCCACAATCATGGTTTCTTTAATAGAACTTAGATCAATATCCAAATCATAACTTCTACTATCTGCCATGCCGACTGAAGTTGCATTAACTAATACGTTAACTAAATCGGGAATCTTAAACTTTGGTATCCAAGGAATATACTGAGCAGAAATCTTAAGTTTTGTATTCAATAGCGAAGCTAACTCTTGACCTCGCTTTTCATTCTTATTGATAATTAAGAGATCTTTTGCTCCCTCTAAGGCAAGCTCAACTGCAATTGCACGTGCTGCACCACCTGCTCCGAATATCGCAATTTTTTTCCCACTTGGAGAATCAACTTTTTTAAATGCTTGTAAGAAGCCTTTTCCATCAGTATTTTCACCAATTAGTTTTCCGTCTCGGTTTACTACACAATTAACAGCACCCATAATTTCAGCAGACTCTCCTAATCCGTCTAAATACTCAATAACTGAAACTTTGTGAGGAATAGAAAGATTGAATCCCGCCCAATTCATTGCCCTTGCGCCTAAGACAGCATCACTTAAATCTTTTGGAAGAACTTCACAATTAATGTAACGAAAATTTAATTTATGATGTTTATATGCGGCTTCTACCATTGCTACAGTTGGATTGCCTCCAGATGGTGTAGAAAAACTTCCAGTTAATTCACTTAAAAATGTTTCGCTCATAGATTTACCTTACTAGAATAGTCAGATGATTAACAGAGCTAAAGAAGTTTTAATAAGATCTTGGGAAAGAAAGCGATGGGAGAGCAT
>SHVD01000055.1 GCA_009691185.1 Candidatus Nanopelagicaceae bacterium
TTGGTGTTGGTGTTGGTGTTGGTGTTGGTGTTGGTGTTGGTGTTGGTGTTGGTGTTGGTGTTGGTGTTGGTGTTGGTGTTGGTGTTGGTGTTGGTGTTGCGACAATGCCTTTATTCCAAACCAATTTCTTCCCAGATTTAATGCAGGAATAAGTCTTATTTAGATAAACAACTTTTTGGCTCAAAACTTTGCAGGTACTACCAGGGGTTATTTTCTGGGCAGAAACCGCAGCAACTGGAATCAAGGCAACGGCAAGGGCAAATAGAAAACCCTTCCTGAGGCTCCCCCTAATTCGCATTCTGAAAGGGTAATGGGAAGATCTAAAACACTGGGATTTTGAGCAATCATTTCTGCTCTTACCTCCCAAAATTACTGATCTATCTCTCAATACCCTTGATTTGTCACTGGCTATCTCTAATATTGGAGATGAGTCAAGAACGGATATATCCACATAGTGGGTCAAAGGGATTGGTTTGAAGGTTTGGTAACGAGTCCCTCACAACCCACATGTTGGCTTATCGTGTGGAACATTCTCCGAAAGTCGGAGGTGTATCCACTGTTCAACAGATAGGGCTGGCATGTTCATAAGGGTATTACGTAAGCCCAATTTTGAGAATTAAAGAAGGGCTACCCGCTTGCAAGCAGGTAGCCCTTAACTTGGTATTTAGCTAGATATTAGTCTTTGGACCGGTAAACCACTTCTTAACTGATAGGTGCCACCAGACCCAGAGGATCAACATGGTGCCACCAACTAAGACTGGTGCGTAGTTTACGAACTTCAAGTCAAAGGCTTCATTATTTGGCCAACCCATAGGAGTTGTAGGCAAAATAAAGTAGATACAGATGATCACAATCTCAGCACAAGCTACCGGTGCCATCCACCTCCACTTGTTACCAAGATTCCAATCACCTTGCTTAAATGAATCACCTGCGCGCCAGCGAAGGAAGATTGGCACTAAGAAGGCAAGGTAGAGACCAATAACGCAGATTGAAACCACTGCATAAAATGCAGTTGGCACAATAATTGGTGCTTCAGCAGATCCAATATTTACCTCAACTAAAGCTGGCAAGGTAATTAACATGGCAACAACTGATGAAACAAATACGGCATTTCTTGGCACCTTATTGCCATCTAATTTAGATAGCTTCTTTGAGCCAGGAAGTGCGCCATCTCGAGAGAAGGCAAACATCATACGAGAGCAGCTGGTTAAACCAGAGGTGCAGCAGAAGAGCTGACCAGTTGCAGAGATTAGAAGTACCGCACCCGCCCACTTAGCACTAAGTGCTTGAGCAAAGATCACCGCAACTCCACCACCGCCAGCAGTTACTGCACCTGCATCTTGTACTGCATATAGGAATGCAAGAAGTAGAACCCAACCACCGATTGCAGAGTAGAAAATTGCCTGCCAAATTCCTTTAGCAGCAGCTCGGCTTGCACCTTTAGTTTCCTCAGAAAGGTGAGCACAGGCATCAAATCCAGTAATGGTGTACTGAGTTAGTAAGAAGCCAAGTGGTAATACGTAGAACCAAAATCCGCTGCCACTTGTCTCACCCCCTACTAAACCAGCTGAGTTATTTACTCTCATAGTAAACATGTCATAAACACTCATATGGTTCTCAGGTAGCACCACCAACACCGCAATCACAATTGCAGCACCAGCTACATGCCACCAAACTGAGATATTGTTGAGAGTAGACATCAAATGTCCACTTGAGATATTTAAAGCTGAGATAATTACCAAAACAACGATAAACATAATGAATACCCGTTGTAGTGAGTACCCCTCTGCCCAACTCTTGCTAAATGACATAAATGCCAGATCAAAGAAGGTGGCACAGCTATAGGCCACTGAGGCAACTACAGCAAACAATCCAAGTAGGTTTAGCCAGCCGGTGTAGAAGCCAGCCTTTGCCCCGCCTAATTTAGATGCCCACCAGTAAATTCCGCCGCTAGTTGGATAGGCAGATACCAACTCCGACATACATAAACCAATAATTAAAATAAATATCGATATCAGTGGCCAACCAAGTGAGATCGCAATTGGTCCACCGTTGTTCCACGCTTGACCAAATGAGGTGAAGCATCCAGCCAGGATTGAGATAATCGAGAAGGAGATGGCGAAGTTTGAAAATCCGCTCCAAGATCGATCTAGCTCCTGTTTATAGCCAAGCTCTGCGAGCCTTCGTTCGTCATCAGTCATTGACATAAGGTGTGTATTCCTCACTTTTAGGTGGCTTTGGAAAAAGCCTTATCCCCTTTTCTACTCCTGTGATCCAAATTACGGAAGGGTATTTAGGCGGGTTTTGGGATTTATTTACCTTATTTAGCCACCTATGCGGGGATTTTCCGGCTGGATAAGGTAGATACATGGCGCTATTGGCGATCGACCAAGGAACCTCTAGCAGTAAGGCGATCCTGTTAGATCATGGTTACCAGATCATTGCCAAAGCCACCTCACCCTTGCAGGTAGATCACAATCAAAGTGGGATGAGTCAAACCACAGCTGAAAAAATGTGGCAATCAATTACCGATGCAGTCAACAAACTCAACCTAACCGCTGCCACCAAGATTGAGGCTATCGGTTTAGCAAATCAGGGTGAATCAATTTTAGCTTGGGATCGGGTAAGTGGTGAGCCCTTAACCCCAATCATTATCTGGCAGGATTCTAGGAGCGCCCTGCTATGTCAGGAGCGCAGGAGTCAAAATCAATTTGTATTAAATAAAACTGGCTTAACCATTGACCCCTACTTTGTCGCGCCCAAGATGCTTTGGCTTAAGCGACAATTCCCAAATTTGCCAACTGGTGCAGTTATCACCACCACCGATAGCTGGCTAATATTTAAATTAACCCAACAATTTGTAACTGATAAAGCTACTGCGAGTAGAAGTTTACTATTTGATCTAGCAAGTTGCACATGGCAGCAACAATTAGCAGATATTTGGCAGTTAGATATAAATGAGTTACCTACTTTGGTAAATAATGATCAAATTATTGGCTCAGTAAATTGTCAGGATCTGCCCCAATTAAAAGGTGTGCCACTAACTGCTGCGATTGTTGATCAACCCGCTGCCCTCTTTGCCCAAAATTGCTTTGAGTTAGGGGATGCTAAATGCACCTTTGGCACCGGTGCATTTTTACTTACCAATATTGGTGATGGTATTAAGATCTCAAAAAATGGTTTAGCTACCTCACTTGCTTGGCAAATTAAATCTGCCACCGCCTACTACCTAGATGGTCAGGTCTTCACCGCTGCCAGTGCGGTGGATTGGTTAATTGAAAATAAACTCCTCACCTCAATCTCAGAAATTGATAATCTGCCAAATGCAAATGGTGTTGTGGCATCACCCTCATTTGCCGGTATTGGTGCTCCCCTGTGGCGGCCAGATGCCACCGCATCAATCGCCGGCTTGGGGCTAAATCACAGTAAATCCCATATCGCATCAGCGATTGTTGATGGGATTGCTGCTGCAGTAGCTGATCTACTATCAGCTGTTAAATCAGATGGGGTAAAAATTAATAAGCTTCGAGTAGATGGTGGCCTTACCCAATCAAATAAATTGATGCAGATGCAGGCAGATCTTGCGCAAATTCCAGTTGAGGTCTTCGCCCACCCAGATGCAACTGCAATTGGTGTGGGGTACTTAGCTGGATTAGGTGCCGGTATCTCAAAATCAGTTTCAGATTTTAATAAAGCTTGGCAACCAGCAAAGATCTATACCCCCCAAATTGGAAGTGATCAAGCACAGGATTATTTAAATAGGTGGCGGAGCGTGCAGTCGGTAAGTTTAAATCGTGAGTAATCAAGAGTTTGATCTGGCAATTATTGGTGCCGGTGTTGTCGGAACGGCAATTGCAAGAGAGTTCGCAAAGAGTGATTTAAAGATTGCATTAATTGATGAAAAAGCTGATGTTGGTGAGGGAACCTCTAAGGCAAATACCGCTATCTTGCACACCGGCTTTGATATGACACCTGGCTCATTGGAGTCAAAATTAGTTAGCCAAGGTTATGAGTTATTAAAAACCTATGCGCAAGAGGTTGGGATTGCAGTTGAAAAATTAGGTGCTCTGCTAGTGGCATGGAGTCAGGAGGAGGTTGAAAATCTGCCAAAGCTTAAAGCCAAAGCAATTGCCAATGGTTACACCCAATGTGAATTAATAACCAAGGAGGGCTTATATGAGTTGGAGCCAAATCTAGGTCAGGGGGCGTTAGCTGCACTTACTGTGCCGGGTGAGTGGATTATTGATCCTTGGAGTCCAATCATCGCCTTTGCCACCCAAGCAAAATTAGCTGGGGTGCAGGTATTACTAAATACCAAGGTTTTAAAGCTTTCATATGATGTAGATGGTTTTAAATTACAAAGTAATAATGGTCAGATCACCACCCGCAACCTAATCAATGCCGCCGGCCTTTACTCAGATGAGATTGATGGTGAGCTTGGCTTTAATGATTTTAAAGTTACACCAAGACGGGGTGAGTTAATCGTCTTTGATAAGTTAGCTAGAGGATTGATAAATCATGTGATCCTGCCAGTGCCATCCTCAATGGGTAAGGGAGTATTAGTAGCACCAACAGTATTTGGCAACATAATGCTTGGACCAACTGCTGAAAATCTTGAGGATAAAACCGCAACCGGTTCAACTGAGGCTGGTATCCAAGGATTGTTGCAAAAGGGGGCAAGGATTGCGCCAAGCTTGTTGGATGAGGAGATAACTGCAATTTATGCCGGTCTTAGAGCAGCAACTGAGCACTCAGATTTTCAGATAAAACTACACTCTCTCGGGGGCAAGCAAAATTATCTAACAGTTGGTGGGATTAGATCTACTGGCTTAACCGCCTCGATGGCAATCGCTATTTATGTAAAAGAGTTGTTGATCAAAGCTGGGGTTGAAATTAGAGATAGTAAAGAGCTGCCAAAGATTGTGATGAATAATCTTGGTGAGGCCTCATTGCGCAGCTATCAAGATGTAGAGCAGATTAAATTAAAGCCACTACATGGTGAGATTATCTGTCACTGTGAGCGAACTACTACCCAAGAGGTCTTAGATGCACTCGCCTCTCCGTTGCCGCCAACTACTATTGCAAATTTAGGCAGAAGAACAAGAGCAGGACTTGGTAGATGCCAAGGTTTTTACTGCCACCATGAGCTGCGAAAATTATTGGAAAGATCATGAAAAGCTCAACTGTTGATGTCTTAATTGTTGGTGCAGGGCCTGCTGGCTTAGCCGCTGCAATTGAGTTAAAAAGAGCTGGGGTAAAAAATGTTCGGATTGTGGAGCGGGAGAAAACAGCTGGTGGCGTGCCCCGCCACTCATTTCATCCAGGTTATGGGTTACGGGATTTAAAGAGATTTTTATCTGGCCCTAAGTACTCAAGGTATTATGTAAATAAGGCGTTAAAAAATGGTGTGCAGATTTCAACCTCAACTACGGCAACAGATTGGATTGATCCAAATACCTTAACCCTGACCTGCCCTACTGGGATTGAACAGGTAAGAGCTTCGGTAATTTTGTTAGCAACTGGTGCTAGAGAGCGGGGTAGAGCTGCTCGTGCAGTTGCAGGTAAGCGCCCATCTGGTATCTACACCACCGGCTCATTACAGCAAGCCACCTACCTTGAGGATTTATATATTGGTAAAACTGCTGTGATAGTAGGAACTGAACATGTCTCACTATCTGCGGTACTCACCTTAAAACATGCTGGGGTAAAAACTGTTGCGATGATCTGTGAAAAGTCAAAACATCAAACTGTATTTGGCGCGCCAACAATTATGAAGCTTTTATACCGTTTCAAACTTCACCTTGCCACCAAGATTGTTGAGATCCAAGGTGATCAAAGGGTGACAGGGGTGAAGGTAAGTAGGGCTGGCAAGGAGTGGGTAATTGCTGTCGACACTATTGTCTTTACCGGTGATTGGATACCAGATCATGAGCTGGCAAGACGTGGTGGGATAGCAATTGATAGAAAATATAAATCGCCAATCACAAATGGTGATAGTCAGATTCCAAATAGATCTATCTACACCATCGGTAATTTAAATCTGCCAATAAAGGGTGCTGATAGGTGCGCGGTTGAAGCTAGAAAGATTGCAAGTAAGATCGCAAAGCAAATCCACAAAGGGTCTATCCTTAGTTAATTATGTGCCGCCTGCTTGGTTACTCATCCGCTTCTGCCACCACCTTTGGTGAGGTAGTTGGTAGCAACTTTAAAGAGTTTGTAAAACTAGCTGATGATCACTGTGATGGTTGGGGAATTGCTGTAAGTGGTGAAGAAGGTGCTAACTCCTACAAGGAGCCGGTTGCTGCTACAAAGAGTGGTTCCTTTAATGCAAAGTTAGATTCCCATAAATCAAAGGCCGCACTTCTTCACCTACGGTGGGCCACAGCCGGCATGGCAATAAATGAGAACAACACCCACCCCTTTACCTACCAAGACATTTCCTTTATTCACAACGGCTCAATCACACCAGCTGATTGTTTAGATCCGCTAATAGATAAAAAGTTACTAACACTTGCCAAGGGCACCACCGACTCTGAGAAGTACTTTCTCTATCTTCTAACCCAAATACAAAAACATGGCTTTATTGAAGGTATTAAAACCGGCCTCTCCTATATTAAAAACAACTGCTCCTTTTCATCCATAAATATGATGATTACAAATAAGGATTACTTTGTGGCAGCTTGTGTTTATAACCAAGATAAGGTCCCAGATAGATTTAAAGAACAAACTGATTACTACCACCTTAAATACACCAAACAAAACGGACAGGTTGTAGTCGCCTCAAGCGGTTGGGATCAGGATGGGTGGGAAGAGATTCCGAATGCGAGGATGTTGGTGGTGGATAGAGTTGGGAAAAAGCAAATTTAGTAAAAGTCTAGGGCCCGTTAACTCTTAAACATTCTTGAGTGGCTTAGGGGCTTGCTGGCGGTACTAAGAAGTTCATTTTTTGAACGTGAAAGTACATGTAACAGTCCTATTAGATGCAAGTAAAAATGTTGAAGTAGTTACGAAGTAGTAACGCGAACAGAGGTTTCACTGCTTCTCAAGCCACTATTGAGTAAAACAAGCCTGTGCTCTATGGTTAACTAAAACGGAGCGATGCCAGATT
>SHVD01000056.1 GCA_009691185.1 Candidatus Nanopelagicaceae bacterium
CCACTGAATGAAGAAGATGATCGTATAGTCGGTCATCCACTAAGGTCTAGATGGTCTTACAGCGAAGCTAAGGCAGTTGATGAAAGTCTTGCATATTTTTATTTTCAAGAAAAGAATCTACCAGCAAGAATAGTGAGATTTTTCAACACCGTGGGTCCACGTCAAGTTGGTCATTATGGAATGGTTTTGCCGCGGTTTGTAAGCGCAGCCCTGAAGAATGAGCCCCTTTTTGTATATGGAAGCGGTGATCAAATTAGATGTTTTTGCCATGTGAATGATGCAGTTCGTGCAATGATGCTAGTAATTGATTCACCTAAGGCACTTGGCCAGGTTTATAATGTTGGTAGCGATGAGCAGATCTCTATTATGGCTTTGGCAAAAAGAGTAATTGAGATAACTGGGTCAAAATCGATAATTAATCAGCTTGATTATAATGAAGCTTATCCATCAGGTTTTGAAGACATTCAAATTCGAGTTCCAGATATTTCAAAAATAAAAAGCTCATTGGGTTGGCAGCCAAAGATTAATTTGGACCGGATTATTAAGGATGTAGCCGCTTTTAATCCTCATCAATAATTGGATTAGACTTAAGTTTTATGACCGCTGAGGGACTTAATAGCAAGCAATTGCTTCATCAAGAGCAGGAGTTAAAGTTGCCCGCCCTGATGAATAAAGAAGCGATTGAGATAGGTCAACTTGCATCTGAACTAGGAAAAGAACGAAAACTACCGATCGCAATTGAGGTAAGGATTGGTAACTGGATTGTTTATCACGCATCCCTGCCAGGATCCTCGCCTGAAAATGATCGATGGATTGAACGTAAAGTGGCAGTTGTAATGTTGAATCAACACTCAACTATATTTGAGCGGGTATCTGCTGAAGAACGTGGAGTGGATTGGCATAAGGAGAATGGTGTAACGGATGAAACCCATGCCATACATGGCGGTGCAATACCATTAATTACAGATGAGGGCTTTAAGGGGATATTAATTATTAGCGGCCTACCACAAGTAGAAGACCACCTACTTGCTGTTGAAGTTTTAACTGAGTTTTTAGCCCGCAAAGGTGAATTACTTTGAGTGATCAAGTTTGGGTTGTTGGTGAAGTATTAATTGATTTAATTCCAGATGGAGATCAGTACTTATCAGTTGTTGGAGGTGGCCCGGCAAATACAGCCAAAGCATTAGCCAGGCTTGGAGTTAAAACATATTTTATTGATGGAATTTCCACCGATAAGTATGGCCAAATGGCAAAAGTTGAACTTCTTTCTGCCAATGTATTACTTGATTACCTGCAGTACTCAAACATGCCAACCTGTACTGCAAAAGTCACATTATCAGCAACAGGAAGTGCATCATATGAATTTGTAATTGAAAATACTGCGACCTTTGATTTTTCTGCCTCATGGCTACCAGAGCCACAAAGCTTAAAGCCATCACTACTGCATATAGGAACGCTTGCAACAGTAATTGAGCCAGGTGCCTCTGTTTTATTTGAATGGGCGCAAAGTGTTGCAATTCTGGCGCCAATTGTTTTTGATCCAAATATTAGGCCTGCTGTTTTAGGAAATAGAGATGAGTATGTGAAGAAGGTTGAAAAATGGGTAGCAATTTCATCAGTTGTAAAGGTGAGTGATGAGGATTTGAATTGGCTTTATCCAGGCAAAGCAATTGGTGAGATAGTAAATAAATGGTTAGAAGTTGGCGTGCAGTTAGTTGTGGTAACTCTTGGCGATAAAGGTATTACTGCCTACCGAAAGAATGAAGAGATATCTGTTGATGCAGTTAAAGTAGTTGTGGCCGATACTGTTGGTGCTGGCGACACTGTAGGGGCTGTATTGGTTGAAGCCATCGTAAATAATGGCCTTGATAAGTTAACTGGAGAGGTGCTTAAAACTATGCTTAATCGGGCTACAAAGACTGCTGCGATAACTGTTTCACGCACTGGGGCTAATCCACCAAGCAAAGAAGAGATTGAATAAATGTTAAATATAGATGGGGATCAAATCTCAATAGCAATTGATTTAGATCAAGGAGCACGTCTTGCCTCTGTGCAGTGGCGAGATATGCAGTTTGTAGTTCCATTTCGTGGGCAGGATTTAACCTGGGGTTGGTTTTCAATGTCTCCATTTGCCGGGCGGATTAGAGATGGAATTATTAAGGATACAAAGGGGAAAAAGTATCAATTACCAAATAGCTTTGATCCACCACATGCCTTAATTGGATATGGCGCACACTCATCTTGGGAGGATATTGGCGGTGGCAGACAATTCCTAGAACTGCCTTCACCATTTGATGGTGCAACAGTTACCCAAAGTTATGAGATATTAGATAACGCACTTAGATGGACACTTGAGTATGAAGCAAATGGTTGTGATCTGCCTGTAACACTTGGCTGTCATCCATGGTTTGCCCGTGAGATTGGTAAGGGAGATTCAGCAGAGCTGTTATTTAATGCAAATAAAATGTTTAAGCGAGGTGATGATTATCTACCAACCGGAGAAATAATCACACCAACTAATCCACCTTGGGATGACACATTTATTGAAGTTATTGGAATCCCTGAAATAGTTTGGCCAGGGGCAGCAAGAGTGACCATAGAGTGTGACACACCGTATTGGATGGTTTATAGCCAAGATGATGAGGGTATTTGTATTGAGCCAGTTACAGCCCCACCTGATGCCCAAAACCTTGGCATACAAGGTGAAACCTATATTGAATGCCTAATTACATTTACTGAAGATTACTAATTTAACCTCTTACCCGATACATAACATCACTGCCAAAATCGCTAAAGCCGAGGGATGTATAAAGATTTAAGGCAGGTTTATTTTCTACTCCAACATATAACATCGCACTGCCCAACCCTTGATACTTTAAGTAATTAAGTCCAGTAATAGTTAAATCCTTTCCTATTCCTTTACCCTTATAGGAAGGATCAACCGCCAAGACATAGATCTCACCAATTGCCTCATGGCCATGATCTGCTTCATTACCTTCATGAGAGTGGGTTTGTGCACCATGGATTTTGGTCCAACAAAAGCCAATTAATTTTCCCTTATCTTCACAAACAAAAAAACCTTTTTCATCAAACCACTCTTCATTTACTCTTACCCTTAAATCATCACCACTCCACCCACCTTGATCTGGGTGATCGGCAAATACCTTGTTGTTTAGCTCAAGAAATGCCTCATCATCAATACCAGGCAGAAAGCTTCTAATTAGATACTTAGAAGTTATTTCTTCTATCGCTAACAACTGCTTACTCATCTGCAGATTTGCCCAAAGCCGCTCTAGCTTTAACGAGGTAGCAATACTTTGCGCTTGGGATAGATCACCATGTGACCAAATACGAGTTTTATCACCACATATTGTTATTGCCTCTTTTAATAACTGAGTACCAAATCCTTGACCGCGATACTTTGGATGAACAACCGCTTCAACACTTGGCCCTGCAACCAGATCTGTTTTATCAAGATGGGCGTATGCGATTACTTGTCCATCTTTTTCCATTACTAAATGTGAATCTGCCTTATCACCACCATGACGTAGGTGAAGTAATACATGCTCAGCAATTGGTGGCACACCATCAAGATCAGCTGCTGCCTTAATTAACTCTAAAACGCTCTCTTGCTGTGATTGCGATAGGTGATTTAAATGTTGCAATTGGTTAGTAGTTAATTGATATCAGCTGATGCTTGATTACTTGGGGCGGAGAAGCGATAACCAACATTTCTAACTGTGCCAATGATTGCTTCAAACTCTGGGCCTAGCTTTGAACGAAGACGCCTGATATGAACATCAACTGTTCTCGTGCCACCAAAGTAGTCATATCCCCAGATCTCTTGAAGTAATTGTGATCTGGTAAACACTCTTCCAGGATGTTGAGCCAAATACTTAAGTAGTTCAAACTCTTTAAAGGTTAAATCAAGAACTCGGCCCTTTATCTTGGCTGTGTAGGAGGCCTCATCAATTATTACCTCACCACTTCTTATCTCACGAAGGGATGGATCATTAGCTAAATTATCAATTGCGGATTGACCAATAACTATTCTTATTCGGGCATCAACCTCTGCAGGACCTGCGGTATCAAGAATCACATCATCTATGCCCCAATCAGCATTAATTGCAGATAGGCCACCCTCTGTTGTAATAACAATTATTGGCACATCCACCCCAGTTGAGGTAATTAACTTGGTAAATGATTTGGCATTTGGCAGCTCACGACGCGCGTCAATAAGTAAGCAATCAACTACTGGTGGCTCAACTAATACTGATGCTTCAAGAGGCAAGATCTTCACATCATGTTGCAAAAGACCAAGGGCTGGCATCACATCAGCGCTAGCACCTGATGAGTTGGTTAAGAGCAGAAGGCGTGCCATAAGAGTGCAAGAATACCGCTATGGAAAGCCTGCTGCCACTTGTTTTACTTCTTGCGCTCACCAGCATTGCTGGCATCATCTATCATGCTAAAAAAGGGGATATTAAAAAGAGCAAGAGATTACAAATTTTTGAAAGTGAGATTGGCGCAAGATATGGCAAGCGGGCAAGTATTTTGCAATTTTCCACCACCTTTTGTTCTGAATGCAGAGCCGCTAAAGCGATAGTTAAGGATGTTGTTAAAGAGTTATCTGACATTGCATATATTGAACTTGATGCTGAATCAAATCTTGATTTAGTAAGAAGGGTTGATATTCGCTCCACCCCAATCACTATTTTCCTAGATAAAAATGGATATGAGATCGCAAGAGCAAAGGGTACGCCTAAGCGTGATCAACTTATCAAGGCGATCCAGGCGCTCTAAGCGCTTTTCTGCAAAAGGGTTGCAAGAAGTATTCAGCAAAGTATTCTAAAATTTGCCTCATGTTCTCCATACAACCTGTTTACTTTACAAAGCGGCGCGTAATTGATTTTGCCCGCGCCAAAGGTTGCATGTGTTGGATAAATAATTAATTGCCTTAAAAAATTAATAATTTATTTCCAACTACTAAAAGGAGAAGTGAAAAAGTGTCAAAGAGTATTCAAGAAAAACCTGTTCGTTTAATCGATGCCAGAGGCCCACGATACACAGCAGCGATCACCACATTGGTGTTATCTGCAGCTTTAGTGACAAAGTCAAATCTAATTATTGGTTTTCAGTTTGCAGTGTTTCTATCAGCTGTTTTATTTGGACTGCGCAGATCAATCTATGGTTTTATTTATCGCAATCTAATTCAGCCGCGTCTTTCAGGGCCTGTGCCAAGTGAGAATGAGGCAGCTCCAAGATTTGCCCAATTAATTGGAGCACTCTTTGCTGCAACTGCACTACTTGGTGGAGTTACTGGAAATAGCGCAGTATTTTTAATTGCAACTAGTTTTGCATTAGCTGCTGCCTTTTTAAATGCCGCCTTCGGCTTTTGCCTTGGTTGCCAGTGCTACTTGCTTATTCTGCGTGGTAAGGTCCGTTTAACCGCATAAAATTAGGTGGTACTTAAGTGGCGGTTAGACTTAACCCATGGCTAAACCAAATGAGCTTCGGGAAAAAGGGCTGCGCTTAACACCACAACGTGAGTTGGTGTTGCAAGCGGTGAGGCAATTAGGCCATGCCACACCGGAGGAAGTAGCAGAAAAAGTTCGCGCCACTCAACCTGGTATAAACCTTTCAACTGTTTATAGAAATCTAGAAACCTTAGAAAATGTTGGTTTAGTTCTTCACACCCATCTTGGTCATGGTGGTGCTACCTATCATGCTGCAGAGGAGCTTACTCATCTGCATTTAGTCTGTTCTGAGTGCCAATCAATTGGGGATGCACCAATTGAAACCGCAGCAAACTTTGTCAACACCCTCTCTGATGATTACGGATTTAAGACGGATGTAACACACTTTGCTATTTATGGTCTATGCAGTAAGTGCTCTAATAAGAGCAGTAAGTAATGAACACAGTTTTAGTTGAGTCAGGCCCTGACCAAGGAGCAATCTGGCACTTTGGTGAGCCAAATAATGAACAAAAAGCTTTAGCAAAAGGTAGTGGCTGGGCAGATCTATCCCATAGAGGAGTAATTTCAATTACTGGCAAGGACCGCCTAACTTGGCTGCATGCCTTAACCACTCAACACTTAGAGAAATTACAAGTAGCAACCTGGGTTGATGCATTAATTCTTGATACGCAAGGACATGTGATAGATCAATTATTTTTAGTAGATGATGGAAAAAGTACTTGGATTCATTTAGAAAAAGAGCGACTTGCTCCTGTAATTGAGTATTTAAACAAGATGAAATTTATGTTAGAGGTTGAGGTTAAAGATGAGTCAGATAACTATGCAGTTCTTCGAGCACCAGGTGTAGCAGATGCAATTGGTGGGCCATACGCACTTGTTCCAAAAGGTGAGTTAAAAGAAACAACAGAGGCATTTAACAAATCACATACTCAAGTTGGTATCTGGGCGTTAGAAGCCGAACGTGTTGCAGCAGGAAGAGCAAGATTGTTATTTGAGGTAGATCACAAATCAATTCCAAATGAGCTCGGATTTTTAAATAAGTCAGTTCATATGAATAAAGGCTGCTACCGAGGACAAGAGACGGTTGCTAAGGTTTTTAATCTAGGCCAACCTCCTAGAAAACTGGTAACTCTTCATTTAGATGGCTCTATGGTGGCAATGCCTGAGCATGGTGCAAAGCTATTTTTAGAGAATAAAGAGGTTGGCTTTATTGGAACAGTTGCCCGACACTATGAGTTAGGACCAATTGCACTAGCTGTTATTAGGCGTAATGTCCCTGTAGATTCAAATCTAGTATCCGAATCGGTTTCAGCAAGAATAAGTGATCAAGTAGTTTAGCGCTCAATATTCTTCTAGATAAAATAGAGATTAATACTTTACGAGTTGCATCCAGGATTTAACAAGACGGCTTGGCAGCGCTTTATTGTCTTTAATAAACTTGTCTTTAAAATTAGAGTTAGGTTTAGTTGTAAGCAATTTACTAAATTCTCTAAATAGTGAA
>SHVD01000007.1 GCA_009691185.1 Candidatus Nanopelagicaceae bacterium
ATATATTCAATAGCATCGTCATAACCTGCATTTGGAACCTGCAATATCTTTAAGTTTGGCATCTGTTTGGTTAATTCAAGTGCTGGCTTGCCCCCCATATACCAAGGAACATAAAAGGTAACTTTGGAAAAATCACCACTATCAATTGGTGTAGTAGCTGGTGATAAACGTTTAAAAGTAGCGGGTACATTTAAGTCATTCCACTCTGTCCAAACTACATGATCACTCATTATTTAATCCGCTCGTTAATATCTTCTGGCGTAAGTGCCACTTGATTTACTAATGTGCCAATCTGATCAACAGTAATTGTTACTACATCATTAGGCAGCAATGAAATATCTAGGGGCGGCACAATTCCAGTACCAGTTGAAAGAATTACACCTACTGGAAAATGTTGACATTTAAAAAGGTAATCAATGAGATCATCAAAGGAACGATTTAATGATTTAAGTGAGGTTTGTGCCTGCCAAATTATTGAGCCCCCTCTTTCAATCTTTGCGTAAATATCCAATTTGTCATGGTCAACAATTTCCCAAATCGGCCGAATCATTGGACCGAGTGCGTTGGAGCCGTAGTAAATCTTTGCCTGTGAAAGATAAAGTGGATTTTCACCTTCAATATTCCTAGAGGTCACATCATTACAAATACTCATGCCAATTAACTCGCCAAACTTATTCATAATAATTGCTACCTCTGGCTCTGGTACTGAGGTTTTAGCATCTTCTCGGATACCAATCTGTCCTTCATGGCCGACAGTTCTACGTGCGGTAGCTTTGAAGAATAATTCAGGTCGATCTGCCTCATAAACTAATTGGTAAACATCTGGAATATCACTCTCTTCTTTCCTAGCATCCCGAGAGCGCTGATAAGTAACGCCTGCTCCCCAAACTTCAGTATCTAATGCAACTGGTGCTACCAATTTTCCTTTTACCTCTTTAGTACCGGAAATTTCATAAAGCTTTCGAAAGGTGGGTAGGTGCAGCGCTAAGGCATCAGATAATGTATTTATACTTTCAATTTCAAAGTACTTACCATTGATTTCTTTTACTAGGTGATATGGCTGGGTTGGGGTAGTGATTACTGCTAGATGACTCATTGATTAAACTTCAATTCGATTAACTAAACCAGAATCCTCAAGTGCATCCCAAACCGCTAACGGAATTTCTCGATCAAAATCCGCGATATTTGAGGTTAATTCCTTAACTGTGCGAGAGCCGGTCAATATCGAGGTAACGGCTGGATGCCGAAGTGGAAACTGAATTGCAGCTGCTGTAAGTGGTGTGTGAAGATCTGCCAAAAGTTGTTTTATCTGCTGCGCTTTCTTAATTAACTCATCACTTGCTGGAGCGTAATCAAAGGTCGCACCTGCTACTGGATTGGCCAAAATACCTGAGTTGTATACCCCACCAATCACAACTGCAGTATTTTTCTTTTTGCACTCTTTAAATAACTGCACCTGCGCTGATTGATCAAGGAGTGAGAATCTGCCGGCAATTAAAATAATATCTAAATCCATTTCTTTTACAGCTTTAATGGAAGGTGCGCAGTAATTCAAGCCAACACCGATTCCTTTTAATACACCTTGCGAGCGCAATTCATCTAACACCCCATATGATTTTTCAATCGCCTCCCCAATGCGATCATCAGCATCATGGATATAGGCAATATCAAAGGATGAAACATTTAATCTGCGCAAACTATCCTCAATTGAACGAAGAATTCCATCCCGCGAAAAATCAAATACTGGTGTGACCTCTGGATCGAAATCTGCAAAACTGCCAAGTGAATCATCTAGTACTGGTTTATCTGGATTAATTTTTTCAAGCACTCTACCCACCTTGGTAGATAGCACAAAAGGTTTTCCCGATTTGTTGAGCGCTGAACCTAACCTTTTTTCAGCAATACCATAGCCATATAAGGGGGCGGTATCAAAGTATTTAATTCCGGCATCAACTGCAGCCAAAATTGTTGACTCCGCCTCTGAATCAGCAACTGAAGTAAATAAGCCGCCAAGGGGGGCGGTTCCTAGTGCCAGTTTTGTGATCGAAAGATCTATGCGGGGTATTTTTACTAATTCGCTATGACGGGCCATATTCACAATAGTATAGGAGCGTGTTGGATTAGTGAATACGCTTCGGATATTGAGATAGCAGATCGGAATTGGTGAACATGGATAAAGAGTTTGCAGGCCTTACCGCAATTATCACTGGTGGCGGCTCTGGCATTGGCCTAGCGGTTGCTAAAGGATTAAAGGAGCGCGGGGCAACTGTATTTGGCTTTGATATAAATCAAGGTGAGATGGCGCCATTTGCCACCTTTATTAAATGCGATATTGCAGATGCAGCGTCAGTTGAATCAGCTTTTGCTGAGTTTAAAAAAGCTAGCAATAAATTAGATATTTTAATTAACAACGCTGGTATTGGATCATTGACCACAGTTGAGAAAGAAAGTGATGAAAATTGGCATAAAGTCTTAAATGTGAATGTGGTTGGCACAGCCAGAGTTTCACGCTCTGCAATTCCACTTTTACGGGAAAGTAAATCTGCTGCGATTGTAAACACCGCCTCAATTGCTGGCACAGATGGAGTTCCAAATCGCGCTGCTTACAGCGCATCCAAAGGAGCGGTGTTGGCATTAACACTTGCCATGGCAACTGATCACTTAGCTGATGGCATCAGAGTAAATGCGGTAAACCCAGCGACTACTGATACCCCTTGGGTTAAACGATTACTTGATCAATCACCAGATGCTAAAGCTGCAAGATCAGCACTGGAGGCAAGGCAACCAATGGGACGCTTGGTATCACCTGCTGAAATTGCAAGTGCGATAATTTTCTTAGCAAGTCCACTACAAGCATCAGTTACCGGTACCACAATCAATATTGATGGTGGTATGCACTCACTTAGAATTCCAAAGTAATGAATCCCCTTAATTATTATCGCTTTGGCGCATACGCCATACTTGCTATGGGACTAATAAATTTGCGCTATCAAACAGGCAGCGAAGCAAATTTACCTAAAAGCTCAGCTTTAATACTACTTGGCTTAGCGGTCCTATTACTTACTTTTATTCCAGCCTTAAAGAACTTATTCTTATTAAAAATAAGTAAAGTGGTGGGAATTCTGGGATTAGTAGCATCGATTGTCTACGGCTTTCTAATTTAAGTTGATGGATTTAGAACAAATAAAATCAAGATGGAATGAGGTCTTAGACCTTCTGCTTGAAAATAATCGGATCATTTGGCTAGCCTTTTTTGATGCCAGATTGGTCTCCTTTGAAAAGAATCAATTAACCTTAGATTTTGCTGATAGTCAGAAATTTGCAAATCCCCATGACTTTAAAGCTAGTCGTAATCCAGCACACACTCAGGCTTTAATCGATGCAATTACAGCAATTTTTGGCATCGCACCTACCATAATAGAGCGGTGAAAAAAGGAATTATATTTTTAGCAGTAGCGCTGACCAGCACTTCCCTTATTCCAACAGCAAATGCTGCCACTGCAAAAACTATAGTTTCATTTAATGTTGAGAGCACACCTAATGCCGGTGAGTCTTTAGTAACTTTTTATGGGCAAATAAAACCGGCAGCAAAAGGCAGCGTGAGTATTGAGAGCTTAGATGGTGATACTTGGAAGCTAACTCCACTAAAAACTACCGCTAGCGCTAGTGGTGCCTGGCAAATTAAGACTGTTGCAACTGCAATAAAAGCGCAGGGTGAGTATCGTGCCAAAGTTGTGGTGGGCAAAAAGAAGGCGACTTCAAAGAGTGCAAAATTTATTGTTGATAACTCCAAAACATTTGCTGACACAAATGCATTGTTTATTACCGCAGAAACAAGCAATCTAACTGGTGGCCGAATTCAAGGCTCAGATATAAGCAGATGGCAACATCCCAATGATCAACCAATAGATTTTAAGCAGATGTTTGATGCTGGTATGAGATTTGTCTTAATTAAGGGATCAGATGCACAAGAAAAAGCAGATATTGAAACGATGAGGTGGTTGGTTGGAGATCGAAATGCTGCTCAGGCTGCAGGCCTTTACACCGGCATGTACCACTTTGCTTATATGCCAAACAGTACCGATAGAGATTATGTAATTAGAGATGCAAAGGCGCAGGCACAAAAAGTTATTTGGCGACTTGCATCCCTTGGTGGCTATAACGAGCGCGATCTGCCGATCGCACTTGATTTAGAAAATAACTGCGTTAAGAAGAGTAGCTCTGGAGTTTGCACTAAAACCCTGCCACGAAGTTTAGTAACTTTGTGGGCAGAGACTTGGCTTACAACAGTTGAGGAAAAAACAAGCCGTAAACCATTTCTTTACTCCTACGCACAATTTCTAGAGATGGCGATGGAGCGCAGTGAAACTCTTCGACAATATCCACTTTGGCTTGCCCACTATGGAATCAATCCAGCTGATCCCATTTCTACGCCCGGGCAGCGAGAAAAAATCGGGTGCTTTGTGCACTCTTGGAGTACTGCAAATTGTGCATCACAGTGGCAGATTTGGCAGTACTCATCTTGCGGAATTGGTAAAAAATATGGTGTGCCAAGTTCAAGACTTGATCTGAATGTTTTCCGCGGAGCTCCCGAGGTTTTCCTCTCACTGATTAAGGGTAAATGGCAGCCTGAAGCGGCGGATTTAATGCCGGTAAATGAAGCAACAACTATTAATTTAATTTCAGTCACTAATACCGACACTAATAAACCAGTCATGGTAAATGTGGAGGTATTTAGAAGTATTGGCACACCAGTTGTCACTGGCACAGTTGTATTTAGACCACTTGATCCAAAAATTAAAGTGAAAAAACAAACGGCTGAGCGATCTGCAAGTGGCAGGTGGGAATTAAAGATAGAAGGCTTGCCCGTTGGCTTAACAGCAGGAACCTTAAATTATGTTGATATTTCAAAAACACATGCTGATAATCAACTTGCCTTGGATATTAATCTAATGCAGGGTACAGAGTTACCAACTCCAACTGCCACACCTAAGCCAACCACAAGTAAAAAACCAACTGATAGCTGTGCAAAACAAATAAAGCATTAAGCAAATTTGTACTACGCTTAAGCCATGGTGAACTCTTTTGAATGAAATAACAAAAATTTCTGTGCCATCAAAGGTGATGTTACAAAATCGCAAAAGTGAGAAGTGGCGTGCATTTGATCCGCAAATCCTCCCAATGCCCTTTGCTGTGATGGATTACGACTTAGCTCAACCAATCAAAGCCGCACTAGTTGATCTGATAAACACATCAGATGCTGGTTATCTAGGAAAATTTCCAGAATTAGGTGAAAGCCTGGCTCATTTTGCCCAAAGAAGATGGGGGTGGGCAGTAGAGCCGGCTGACATAAAAATATGCACTGATGTGGGTGTTGGTGTGATTGAAGTGTGCCGACAAGTCGTAAGTGCCGGCGATTTAATTATGATAAATACACCTGTTTACTATAATTTTTTTAATTGGATTAAAGAGTTAAAGTGTGAAGTTTACGATGCACCACTTATTGAAACAGATTTGAAATACTCACTTGATTTTTCTGAGATTGAAAAAGGTTATGCATCTGGAGTTAAAGTTCATTTTCTCTGCAATCCACATAATCCGGTCGGTGCGGTATTTTCTAAAGATGACCTGGCAAAGCTTGCTGAGCTTGCTATGAAATACGATGTTTTAATCACATCAGATGAGATTCATGCACCCCTAGTTTATAAAGAAAAGTCCTTCACACCATTTTTAAATGCATCGTCGGTAGCAAAGCAAGTAGGTATTGCTTTTTTATCTGCGACTAAATCCTGGAATATTGCTGGCTTAAAATGTGCTCAGATTATTGCAGTTGATCCAAAGACTAGATCAATAGTTAATAAACTCCCCGCAGCAGTCCACTCTCGAGCTTCCTTATTCGGTGCTGTGGCCTCAACAGCAGCGTATCGAGATAGTGTTGACTGGCTTGATTCTGTGATTGCAGAATTAGATAAATCTCGGCTGCATTTGCAAGTGCTACTAAGTAAATTAAATTTTAGTATTGGCTACTGCCTACCTGATGCGGGTTATTTTGGTTGGCTTGATTTGCGGGGTATTAACTCCCAGTTGCAGAAAAATAATCAAACTGAAATTTCAGAACTTCTTCTCTCACGCGGTGAAATTGCTGTAGCCCCAGGCCACTTTTACGGTCCTTTGGGAAGTGGATTTATCAGAATTAACTATGCCACTAGTTTTGAAATAATCGAAGACGCCGTATCAAGAATAGAAATAGCGCTTAAATCCATATAAAAAATCTTGGCCCCTAATTTCTAAGGGCCAAGATTTATTACATTCCAACCTTTAAGTGATCCATCTAGATCACTTGAAAGATTTATTTAGAAGCGCACATCTTCTGCATCATTTGAGCTGAGTTTTCCTGCAGCATCGATGCTGTACACCCTAAACAATGCACCACTTGAGTCACCGGCTGCATCAAACTTTGCAGTTGTCCAGGCACCCTGGTAGGTAAATTTCTTACCGGCAGCGGCAGCCTTGACTGCATCAGTTAGCTTTGTCCAAGGTATGAGAGGCCCACCTTGGGAGCCTGAAACAGCTCGTAGACTCTTAATCAAAGCAGTGTGCTTTACGCTTTTTCCGTGAATTGCTGCAAGACATAGCAATACGGTGGCGTCATAACCAGATGCATCAACGAAGGTCTCTTTGGTGCTTGGCTTTGCAGCCTTTCGATCAGTCTTCCACTTAGCGGAATCAACACCGATCGACTTAGCAGCAGTTCCTTTTGCACCTGCCATGATAGATACACCAATAGTTGCGATAACTGCTTCGTCATACATGGCTTCAGTAAAGAATGTCTTTTTTGCATCCCACTTACCAGTACGCACTAGCGCTGGGCCAACCTTGGCGAAAGTATCTGGAAAATCAACGATTACCCAGACATCAGGTGAGCCTTCAGTTAGCAGTTTTGCTTCTGAATCAAAAGTTGCATTATCTGGATTCCACAAAACCTTTCGGCCTATGTCACCGCCACCTTTAACCCACTCATTTGTAACCACATTTGCTAGGGCTGTTCCAAAGGCATCATTACGTGCACCGATGCTTAATGTCACAGTTTTGCCAAAGGCTTTTTGAACAGCTGCAACGATTACTTTTCCTTGAAATGCATCAGATGGATAGGTACGAAATAACAGATCTTGGTCAGCATATTTTGTAATTGTTGGACTTGATGCAGCAGTTGCAATCACCACGATGTTGTTAGGAACAGTTACAGACTGAGCTATCCCAAGAGTTGAGCCTGAAGTTAACGGACCAACAATTGCATTTACCTTGTTGCTCTTTACCAACTTGGTTGCAGCTTCAACTGCAAGAGCTGGAGTTGCTTGGTCATCCTCTGAGGCAACAATTTTGCAAGATCCTGCCACTTTAGCAGCTTTCATTGCCTTTGTTACTGACTCAGCGCCCCATTCAGCAGCGGTGGTTAAACCAATTCCATAATCAGCATTACCACCAGTTAATGGATGGATTGTGCCAATTTTCATATCAACTGCAGCTTGTGCTGGCAGGGCGTTAAGCACAAGTGTTGATGTAAGTGCTGTAGCTAAAAGTACTTTCCTGATTTTCATACTCCTCCTAGTAGGTAACGAAGCCCGAAAGCTTCAGCTATGTTTTAAGTACTTGAACTGTATCTTCAGATTAGCAGGATGGATAGATAGGGGGGCGAATTTTTTCCAATTAGGCGAGAAATACCTCAATAAATAACGAAATGTGATAATCACTTTTTCCCCAGGTAGATACCAACTATCTCAGGGTCATCCACCATGCTAGCACCAGCACCCTCATGCCGATTTTTTCCCATATCTAATACATACCCATAATCTGAGATTGCCAAGGCACGCCTGGCATTTTGCTCAACCATTAAAATCGTGACACCAGATTTATTAATTTTTACAAGTTCTTCAAAGAGCTGATCGACAAGTGCTGGGGCTAGTCCAGCTGATGGTTCATCAAGTAATAAAATTCGCGGAGAAGACATCAAAGCCCTGGCCATTGCCAACATTTGGCGCTGACCACCGGAGAGAGTGCCGGCGCGATCCTTAGCCTTTATTTTTAAATCTGGGTAGCGCTGATAAATATCATCTCTAATCGTCTCCAAATTATTATTTTCAAAATTAACAAAGCCAACCTCAAGATTTTCTTCAATGCTCAACGCTGGAAAAATATTTTCAATCTGTGGCACATATCCAACACCAATACTTGATAAATTGTGTGGCTTAGTGGCTAACACATCAGTAATCACACCATTTTTATTAAGTGTCACTGAACCAGATGTTACATCAGCAATTTTATATATCGCTTTAAGGATTGTGGATTTTCCCGCACCGTTAGGACCCACGATTGTAACTATGGATTGATCAGGTACTTTAATTGTTACACCGTTAAGAATTTGAATATCACCATAACCACCCTGTAAATCATTAACTGAAAATAAAGCTTGATCCGAATTAGAATTTATCATTTTATTTCTTTTCTTCGAGAGCCCAAGTAGGCGTCGATTACAACTTCATTTTCATAAATTGCCCCAGGTAGACCATCTGCAATAATTTTTCCATCAGCCATAACAATTACCCGATCAGAAATATTCATGACAGTCTCTAAATCATGCTCAATCAACAAAAATGTCATAGATTTTTCTTTTCTCAGCTCACCTAAAACCATTATTAATTTCTCCACCAGGGTTGGGTTTACTCCAGCAAAAGGTTCATCTAATAACAACAAACTTGGCTTTGCCATCAACGCTCTTGATAAATCAAGAAGTTTTCTTTGACCACCAGAGAGAATTCCAGCATATTCATCGGCAAACTTAGTTAACCCAACCTGATCCAGTCGGCGCATCGCCTCAGCGCGAGCCTGTGCTTCAAAATCTCTTCTAGCTCTAATTCTTAAAAAGCCTGAAAGATTATCACCTGGATTTCCTTGCACCGCCATCATTAAATTCTCTGCCACCGTCAAGCGCTTAATTATCTTTGCGCCTTGAAAGGTTCTAATTAATCCTTTTTGAGCAATTTTATGTGGGTGAATTGCTTGTATTGCTTGCTGCCTAAAAATAATCTCACCTGCACTGACTTTATTCATGCCACTTATTAAATTAAAAAGAGAGGTTTTTCCCGCTCCATTGGGTCCAATTACAGAGGTGAAAGAGTTTTCACTAATTTTAAAACTGACATCTTGCACTGGTCTCACGCCACCAAAACTTACTGAAATATTTCTAACATCTAGTATTGCGAAATCTGAGGAGGAATTATCCAAGCTAGTACTAGACGCTGAAGCAAGATTTTCCATAGTTTACTCCAGAACCATCTCTTGGCGTTTTCCAAATAAACCCTGTGGTCGTTTTAGCATTAGTAAGACAATGACAAATCCAATCAAGAAAACCCGTAAGTAGGCTCGCTCTGGTGAGGATAGAAGTGAGAGGGGCCAAAACTCTAAAAATCTAGTTGAGCCGTATAGAAAACCAAAGAAAATGGATGCGATTATTAATCCCTTAACCCTGGTTGCACCGGCAAGAATTAAGATCATCCAGCCATAGAAGGTAACAATCCTTAAAAAATCCTCAGGTGCTAATAAAGCAAACTGTAATGCCCAAAATACACCTGCAATTCCTCCGAATACTGAACCTATAACTAAAGTCTGAAGCCGAAATCGGAATACATTTTTTCCTAATGAACGTGGAACATCATCATCCTCTCGAGTTGCACGTAATACCCTGGCCCAAGAAGTTTGTTGTAATTTTGATGCGATCCAAATAAATAAGAATAAAAATGGCCAAACAATAAAGATCATAGACATATCCCGAGATGCTTCATCTCCAACTATTGGATAGAGTCGATCAGAGATCCAAGTTAAGATTAAATCTGGCTGATTTGTGTATCCACCAAAGCCCAATGGATTTGGGATCGCAAGCGTGCCTTGTGTGCCACCGGTGACACTATCTGTGTTCAAAATCCAGTATCTAGTTATCTCAGCAAATGCAATACTTGCAATTGCAAAATAATCACCACTTAAACGTAAAGTAGTTAAGCCCAAAAGTGCGCCCAAAAGTGCGGCTAGTACCACGCCAACAAATGCCGCCCACCAAAAACTCCACTGATACTTTATTACTAGAACTGCAATTGTATAACCAGATACAGCCATCATTCCTACGTGGCCGAAATTCATAATTCCACCCACTCCATATTGAATCTGAAGTCCCAGGGCAAAAATTCCGTAGATTCCTGCCAGTGCTAGGACAAAGACCCAAAAACCTGGTTGTACGAATGCATCCATGGCTAAACCTTCCTCCCTCGATAACCGAATATTCCTTCGGGTTTGAAAAGAAGGACTAGAACAAGAGTAGCGAAGGCGACCACCGGCTTGTAGTTACTTGGTACTCCTCCGAAGAAGAAACTAAGTTGGGATAGCTCCATGAATAAACCTAATAACAAGCCACCTACTAAGGCCCCATAGGCATCACCAATAGTTCCAAGAACAACTGCTGCAAAAAAAGAAAGCAGCAAACTCTCACCCATTGAATTATTAAATTGTCCCTGCACTAAACCTTGAAAAACTCCCGCCAGTGATCCAAGTGCACCGGAGATTAACCAGGTAGCTAGCACCACACGATCGACATTAATTCCTGAGACGGCAGCTAGTCCGGGATTATTTGCATATGCCCGCATGTCTTTACCAATTCGAGCTTTTGAAATAAATAGCGCAATAACTAAGATTGAAGCTGAGGCAAAGATCAAGACCAATAATTGCGTGTGGGCAATTCTGGCGCCAAGAAAATCATAGGTTTTTAAAATATCTATATTAAATTTTCGTGTCTCTGTGCCAAATAAAAACTGTATTATTGGGCGAAGCATCAAGGCAACACCTGTTGCTACTAAAAATAATGCCAAAGTTCCAGCCTTATTTCGGCGCAAATTTCGCCACAACACTAACTCTAAAAACCAGCTAATCCCCATTCCAGCCAACATTGAAACAACTATGGAAAAGAAAAAATTTAATTCCAGCGTTACGCTTAGAAAGTATGTGAGAAATGCACCTAATGTTAGAAAATCACCTGCTGCAAAATTCACAAGGCGCAAGACACTATAAAGAAGAGAGATCCCCACAGCTGCGATTGCAAATATCGAGCCAACTACCAGCCCATTAAAGGTATATTGGATTAAGTCACTCATCTAACGCTTAATCCCTCCAACTAAAGATAGGTCAGTCTAAACTTATTTGCAGGCTTATCAAGGCCGTACCGTTGGCTCAATTGGCTTACAACAATTTTGATACATAAGAGGACAAATAAGCCCGTGGAGTGAGGGCATGAACTTCCGCTGACCGGGCGCCATTTTTTGGCTTTATTTCACCAATTTAAGATAGTGCTTGACGTTCACATGCTCAGGTAGCAGGCTTCTCCCATCCAACATAACTCGGTTTTTTCAAAGGAGTCGTGATGGTGCAATCGCAAATACATCAATATTGCTATGAACATTTTCAGCTGCTAACTGCCGAGTTAAAAATGAAACTGCAGCCTTGCTCATCCCATCTGAAAGTCTAAAGTTAGGAAAAGCCTGAAATCCCCCACCAACAGAGCTAAAATTAATTAATTTCTTAACCACAGTTGAATTCTTATTTAATTCAATGAAGGCTTCTGAAATCTTTAAGGCACCAAAGGCATTAATTTCCATCATTTTCAAATCTTGTGAGTCCTTATCAGTGGCATATGAATTAACAGTTGCTGAACCGACTGCAGCAGCATTTACTAAAGTGTCAATTGAGCCTATTACTTCAACTGATTTTTCCAGTGCAGCTCTGATTGAGTCAGGATTACCCATATCAATAGCCAAAGCGGTAGCAGTTGGGCCGATGCTCTTTGCTAATTTCTCAGCCTCCGCCTGATTAGCTTTTTCTGTGGCAAAGGTAAATGTGACTTTATCGCCTTGTTGAACAAACTTTTGCACGCACGCTTGACCAATTCCACCCATGCCACCTGTAATAAAAATATTACGTGACATTATTTTCTCACCCTTCACCTATTTTATTCATTAAAACGTTATTAACAGCTTTTACTAGTTGCACCAAGCCGGCGCCTCTGGGGTCGATTAAAGTGTAGTGATCTGCGTCGACAAGAAGTGTAAAGTCAATCTTTGATGAATTATTTTTATGCTGCTCATAGTAATTTTTTGCAACATTAAGCGGGATAAAATCTTTTTGAGTATGCATAATCTCAACCCTGCAACTAGGCGGTGAGAGTAGAACTGGGTCTAAATCTTGAAAATTTTGGGCACTACCACCCAAATATAGATTAATTGCGCCATCGCCTAGATTCTCTTTCTCACCAGCTTGCAGATCAGCTACTGGTGATGCAGCAATGACGCCAATGCAGTTTGTAATTTTTCTGGCTGCCAAAATGGCTAGCTGTCCACCGGCTGAGTGTCCAAAAAGAATTACGTTCTTATCCGCAATTGCAGATAGTGCAGCAAGAACATCATCAAGTGATTGATAGGGACGGCCGGGCAATCTTTGATACTCAATTAAGGCAACACAAAACCCTTGAGCAGACAGAGCAAAGGCTAAAGGTTGTAAATGTGACCGATCAATTGTTGGCCGCCAGAACCCACCATGAATTAGAACTAATACTGTGGGGTTACTGGTGCTTCCATAAAATTCAATCACCTGATCTGGTGCGCCGCCATAAGTAATTTTTAAATCACCGACTGGGCCACTTTGATTAACTATGTGTTCGGGTGGGTAATCCATGGTTTAAGGAGTAATTGATGCCGTTTAGTTAACTGACTTAAATAGATCTATTTGCAATATTAGGTGCCTTTAACGCCGACAGCATTTTGTAGCCAGGTAATGATCTCATTGGTGGTTGCACCGGGAGTGAAAATTTCACCAACACCTCTACTTTTTAAATTCTCTTTATCTGCCTCTGGAATTATTCCACCCCCAAAAATTACAATATTTTGAGCGTTCGCCTCTTTGAGTAAAGTTAAGATGCGATCAAAGATACTCATGTGCGCACCAGAAAGTATTGAAAGCCCAATCGCTTGGGCATCTTCTTGTATCGCTGTTGCAACAATCTGCTCTGGGCTTTGATGAAGTCCGGTATAAATTACTTCACATCCGGCATCTCTCAACGCCCGCGCTACAACCTTTGCGCCACGATCATGCCCGTCCAAACCAGGTTTAGCTACAACAACACGTATGGGGGCAACTTGGGTTTTTTGCACCATGGCTTCAACTTATCATGAAATTTTATCGTAGGGTTTAGACCATGAGCCAAAAAATTGATCCAGAGATCCTGCGTGAAGTACAGCAGGGCAATAGACAAATTTTGGCAAAGGCAATTACCCAGATTGAAAACTCAAATCAAAAAATTGAGGTTCCTGATCTAACCTCTTCAATACAAGTTTTAGGGGTTACTGGTGCTCCAGGTGTTGGAAAATCAACAACAGTTAATTGTCTGGTTAAATACTTGCGCCAAAAAAATCTATCGGTTGCCGTTTTAGCAGTTGATCCCTCATCTCCAATCTCAGGAGGTGCATTACTTGGTGATCGAATCAGACTTACTGAACATTTTACTGACGCAAAAGTTTTTATTCGCTCCCTTGCTACCAGGGGGCATCTTGGTGGGTTGTCAGAGTCCACGGAGGCTATTTTAAAATTAATAAAACATGCAGCATTCGACTTTATTATTGTTGAAACAGTCGGCGTCGGTCAAAGTGAGGTTGAGGTAATGGGCGTAGTTGATACTGTGTGTGTCGTTTTAGCTCCTGGCATGGGTGATGGTATTCAGGCTGCAAAGGCTGGATTATTAGAAATTGGTGATATCTATCTAGTGAACAAATCTGACCGAGAAGGAGCTGAACAAACAAAGGTAGATATTGAAAAATCCATTGCAATGTCTGCGCTAATCAGAAATAATAGTTTTTCTTGGACCCCGCCAGTCTTACTAGGTTCAATGCAGCAGGACTTAGGAGTGACAGATCTGATCTTGCAGATCGAAAATCATAGAAAGGCTAGAAATCTTGAAAAATAGGAGCACTCAAGTAGATAGCTTTGCATTCGAAAATTTACCTGAAGCTTCTAGTTGGCCAGATTTTATTTTAGATCATCCAAGTGCTACCTATCCAGAGTATTTAAATGCCAGCACTGAGTTACTGGAAAAGACGATTGCCCTGGTTGGGGGTAATAAAATTGCTCTCATTGCAGCAGATGCAACATTGACTTACCTACAGATGCTGCATTTAGTAAATCAAATAGCAAATTACTTTCAAGAGCAAGGTGTAGTTTCTGGCAATAGAATTGCCATTAGGAGTCCAAATAATGCTTTATCAGTGGCAATTTGGCTGGCAATTTTGCGTGTGGGCGCAATCGCAGTAACTACAATCCCACTTCAACGTGCTTCTGAGTTAGAAAAAATTGTTGATATTGCCAAGGTTCAGTTTGCTTTAATTGATCACCGCTTCATGGATGAGTGGAATGGGGTTACAAATTTTCAAGGAGAAACCTACGTCGTAGGAGGTGATAGTGATTTTGATAAGCAGGTATCGCTTCAATCTGTTGATTTTACTGCCCACAATACGTTATCAACTGATGTCAGTATCTTAGCCTTCACATCTGGCTCAACTGGCTTGCCAAAAGCAACAATGCATTTTCACCGAGATATATTGGCAATTGCAGATACTTTTTCCCAACATATTGTTAAGCCAACTGCTGATGATATTTTTGCAGGTAGCCCGCCAATTGCTTTTACCTTTGGCTTAGGTGGGCTAGTGATATTTCCATTAAGAGTTGGAGCCACCTCAGTGTTGCTTGAAAATGCGGCCCCAGCAGTGCTCTTAGATAAAATTATTGAGCACAAGGTCACTTGTTTGTTTACCGCCCCAACTGCATATCGGGCCATGCTCCCGCTTTTATCGGCTAAGCAGCCATCAACTCTTCGAAGGTGTATTTCAGCAGGTGAGCATTTACCATTGGCTACTTGGAACGCATGGTTTGCCGCAACTGGAAATAAATTAATTGATGGAATTGGTGCGACAGAATTACTTCATATTTTTATATCAGCGAGTGATGATGAAATAGTGCCAGGCATGACTGGTAAACCAGTGCCAGGTTATCAAGCAAAAATTGTCAATGAAGATTTTCAAGATGTTGCAGATGGGGAGCAAGGATTCTTAGCAGTAAAAGGACCAACAGGTTGTAGATATTTAAATGATGCAAGGCAAGAAAAATATGTAAAAGATGGTTGGAATTTAACTGGAGATATTTATACTAAGAGTGCAGCCGGATATTTCAAATATGAGTCCCGCGCTGATGACATGATTATTTCAAGTGGATACAACATCGCAGCCCCAGAGGTTGAAAATGCTCTTCTACTTCATGAGTGTGTGGCAGAGGTAGCAGTCGTAGGAGCTGCTGATCTTGATCGGGGAATGATTGTTTCAGCCTATGTTGTACTGCGCCCTAATTACTCCCCTTCAGATGCTCTGTGTAAGGAGCTGCAAGATCATGTTAAAAATAAAATTGCGCCATATAAATACCCCAGATCACTGCAATTTGTAGATACCCTGCCGAAAACAACAACTGGCAAATTACAAAGATTTAGATTAAAAAGCTAAAAAGCTTTTGTTGGTTGCCACTTTCCGTAAACTTTGCGTAACTCCCCCACAATCTCACCTACCGTTGCATAGTTCTTAACCGCTAGCACTGTAGCTTCCATGATGTTCTCACCTGATTTTGCCACCGCTAATAGATTGCTTAAGGCAGCTGCGACAACTTGATTATCCCTACTATTACGCACTTGCTTCAAGGAGTTCACCTGATCAGATTCACTTTTAGGATTAATCTCAAATTGCTTAAATGGTGCTGACTCAGACTGAAATATGTTTACTCCAACTACTTTTTTTGTACCCGATTCAATAGCATTTGTTAGCACATAGGCATTTTCAGATATTTCATTGACAAAATATCCATTGTTAACACACTCCAGTGCGCCCCCTCGTTTTTCAATACTTTCTAATAATTTCCAAATTTCACTCTCTAATGAATCGGTCATGCGCTCCAATTCAAAACTGCCAGCAAGTGGATCTGTTGAGTCCAATATGCCACTTTCGAAAGCAACTACTTGCTGAGTTCGCAGCGCCAATGTAGCGGCCTCCTCCGTTGGAACTCCTAGTGCTTCATCAAAGGCGGAGACATGCATAGTTTGAATTCCACCCAATGCAGCAGCCATCATTTCAATTGATGTTCGAATAACATTATTCATCGATTGTTGCGCTGTTAATGATGAGCCAGCAGTAAATGCAAAAATTCTTAATTTTTCAGATGCTGGATCTTTTGTTTGGTATTTTTCCCGCATTAATTTTGCCCAAACTCTTCTTGCTGCACGAAATTTTGCAATCTCAGGTAGAAAATCAATATTTGATGATAAAAATGTAAAAAGTGTAGGAGCAACTGAATCAACTGAAACCCCGCGCAAGACTGCCCGATCTAAGTACTCCCGGGCATTAGCAAATGTAAATGCAACCTCCTGGACAGCTGTAGATCCGGCCTCTCGTATGTGATAACCACTCATAGCCAATGGCACCCATTTTGGAATTTTAGTTGCGATATATTCAATTACATCAACAGATAGTTTCAGCCCAGCCTCAGCTGGAAATATTTGTGTACCACGGGCAACATACTCTTTTAATACATCATTTTGAATAAACATTCCAAATTTATTTGGATCAACACCTTGTTTTTCTGCTAAGGCAATAAACATGGCAGCCCAGATATAACCGATAGAATTTGCAGTTGTTCGAACTTGGCTGATCTTCTCTAATGGAATTCCATCCATTAATATCTCAATATCTGCTAGCGAATCTATTGCTACTCCAACTCGACCCACCTCACCTAAGGCAAGTGGATCATCAGAATCAAGACCTAGTTGAGTTGGTAAGTCCAAGGCCACGCTGAACCCAGTTAGACCCTGATCTAGTAGAAGTTTAAAACGTGCATTTGTCTCAGTTGGTGTGCCAAATCCACCGTACTGACCCATTGTCCAAACACCTGATGAGCTATTTATGCCTCTCGTGTAAGGATACTCGCCGGGATTTTCTAACATTATTTATTTTCCTTCAGCTTCAAGTTGCTGCTTCAGTAATTTCTTTGAGATCTTACCAGTTGAATTCAATGGAAACTCAGTGACAATTCGTAAATCTTTTGGCTTCTTATATGAGGCCATTTTTAACTTACAATGTTCTAAAATCTTACTTTTAATTTCATCCTGAGTAATCAGCGCATTAGGATCAATTGTCACCATGGCAGTTACTCGCTGACCCCACTCAACATCATTGATGCCCATAACAGCAACCTCTCGTACCTCAGGTATTTCAGCAATCACATCCTCGATCTCACGCGGATATATGTTGTAACCACCACTAATAATCATCTCGCCTTTGCGATCTACTAAGTAAAGTCGATTATCCCCATCAAATCGGCCAAGATCACCTGTGTGCAACCATCCATCTCTAACGGCTTTAGTGACAGTTGCATCTTGTCCAGCAGCTCCGTAATACCCATGCATAACATGATCACCGCGAGTTATCACTTCACCAATTTCACCCACGGGTACCTCATGACCTTTCCCATCCACAATTAATACTTCAACACCCACACATGCATGACCAGCACTTGTTAACACCTCTGGGTTTTTAAATAAACCTAATTCATGGTCGGCCTCATTTAAGACCGTGACAGGTGGAATCGCCTCCACTAGACCGTAGTACTGCACCATATTTTTACTGACCCGCTCGTAACATTGTTTTATCTGCTCCGGTGGCATTGGCGCACCTGCGTAGCCAAGTAGTTTTAAATTTGATAATTTTTCAGTTGTTATCCCATCTACGGTTAGTAATCGAGCCACCATCGTTGGAACTAAGGCGGTTGCATTTCCACCTCTATTTTGGATCACATCAATTAACTCCTCAGGATCATACTTTTCCAAAATTATCTGTTTGCCGCCATAGGCAAAGTAAGGCAGGACAAACAAACCACTTGTGTGTGTAATAGGACCGGCGTGAATCCAACAATCACTTTCATTTGGTATACGCCTTAAAATATCTGAAATTATGTTACTCATACTTGCAGTTCTATTTCGATGAGTTCTAATTGCCCCTTTTGGATTACCTGTTGTGCCAGAGCTGTAATTTAATGAAACGAGTGCATCAGGCGAGATCGCTGAAGAAAAAGGATTTGACTCTTGCTTGGCTAAGAAGGCCTCATAAGGCAAAGTTTTTTCATGATCACCATGAATAAGAATCACATGCTCTACAAGACCTCTAACCGGTGCAGAGGCATCCCAGAATTTAGCATCGACAATAAGCGCCTTCGCCTGGCAATCATTTGCAATACGCACCCAATCATTAGGGTGTAGGCGATAATTAAGTGCAACCCGACATAAACCAGCTGTGCTGATACCCAAATCAGTTTCAATGTAGCTACTTTGGTTGTACTGAAGATCTAAAACTCGATCACCTAAATTTAATCCCAAAGATTTTAAGCCTCTGGCAAGCTGAAAGATTCTTGAACCAATTTGTCCATAAGTCATTGAGCCTTCTGAACTTTCTACCGCTACTTGGTTGCCATATTTTTTCATAGATCTTGAGACAAGTGTTCCTACATCCATCAGGAGTTGCCTCGATTCGAAGTTATCTGTGTCGATGAGTATGCGGCATCAAGGAGCCAAACACCATCTGGTAGAACGGTCACTGGATTTAAATCTAACTCGCTACCTTCTGGCCAATCTTTTACCGCATCAGTGATTCTTAACACTGTTTGAACAAATGCTGCCCGATCTGCTGCTTTAAAACCTCGGACACCAGCAAGCAAATGAGCCAACCTAGTCTCATCGATCATTTGATTTACAATCTTTGCATCGACGGGCAAAATGCGCAATGAAACATCGGAAATGATCTCAGTTAACAGACCACCGATACCAAGGGTCAAAACTTTTCCCAGCGAACTTGAGGTAATACCTACTAATGCCTCAACTCCTTTGGGTATAAAAGTTTCAACTAAAACCTTATTGCCTGATTTATTATTTGGATCAAGGTGTGAAAGTCGCTCAAAGGTTTCTACAGCATTTATATTAGTAATATCTAATGCGACTGCGCCAGACTCACTTTTGTGTAGGAGGCCTGGAATTATTGATTTCATAACTGCTCTACCACCAACTTTAGCAATTGCCGCTAACACATCTGATTTATCTGTGACGACTACTGATTGGGGAACTGCGATACCGACGCAGGCAAATGCAGCCTTTAATTGATCCTCGGTGACATCTGCAGCCGGTGTTGCCAACGGTTTACACAATGAAGTTCGATTCACGCGCTGAGTTGGAATTGAAACCTTATGTAGAACGCCAAGCGCTCGAACTGCTCGTTCTGGAGTAGGAAAAATTGGCAGATTTGCTGTTTTAAACAGCTGATCAGCTTGTGGTGCTAGTGATTTTGACCCAGTCCGAGCAACAACTATTGGAATTTGGCGAATATCTCGACTGCCCCTCAACGCATCTGCAATTGCCTCAACATCTTTACCAACTAGCACACAAAAAGTTGCAATAATTGCATCAACATTTGGATCCTGAGTTAATACTTCAACACATCGCTTGAATAAATCTGGTGATGACATTACAGCTGCCGTAACATCAACTGGATTTGAAGTATTTCCATAACTAGGAACAATTTGATTTAATTCACTAATAGTTTTTTTTGAAAATTTTGCTAACGTTAATCCATGAATTTCTAATGCATCAGTGCCAAGAATTCCACTCCCACCTGATGTCGTAAGAATTGCAACCCTTGATCCAGGCATAGATATTTTGGCAGAGAAGATGCTGCCAGCATCTAAAAGATGCTCTACATCATCCACGCGCACCGCACCTGCTGCAACTATTGCAGCATCAATAACTCGGTCCTCTGTGGCGAGTGCACCAGTATGTGAGGCTGCAGCTTGCGCACCAGCTGCTGATCTACCACTTTTTAAGATTGCAGTTGGTTTAGTCGCACAAACTTTCTGCAACAGAGTGAAATCTGAGAATGATTCTATGTAAATAAGAATTCCATCCACATTTTTATCATCTGCCAAAGTTCTGGCAACTTCAAGGGCGGTTACATCTGCTTCATTGCCAGTTGTTACTACATAGCCAATTGGAATATCTCGATCATTTGCCAATGAAAATATGCCATATCCCAGCGCGCCAGATTGACTGATCAAGGCAATATTGCCAACCGCTAATAAGGTATCAGCTCCAGAAAAGACTGGTGAAAATGTTGCTGCCAGTTTTGATACACCTGCTGCAGAGCCGATGCAATTAGGCCCAACAATTCTCAACCCAGATTTTTTAGAAATTTGAATCAACTTGTCCTGTGCCGCAGCGCCAACCTCACCTGCCTCAGCAAAACCTGAGGACATTACAACTGCCACTGCCACCTTAGAATCTGCACAGTCTTGTACGGCCTGGCTAACTAAATCAAATGGCACCATGATCAGTGCAAGATCAATCTCTTTACCAACATCTTTAATATTTTTATAGGTTTTAAAGCCTAAGATATTTTCACCTTTTGGATTAATTGGGTAGACCTCACCTACGTAGCCATACTTTTGAATATATTCCAACGGAAGTCGCCCGATGGCACCGACTCTCTCAGTTGCCCCAATTACAGCGACAGATTTAGCCGACCAAAGAGCAGCGATTTGATCGCTCAAATAACTGCCACCCCTTCTATTTCAAGGAGTGCTTGTGTGTCCCAGAGCTTGGTTACTCCCACCAAAGTCATTGCAGGATAATTTTTACCAATTAATGCTTGCCAAATTTTTCCAATTTCCTTTGAATTAGCCCGATAATCAACTGGGTCGACTGAATAAATATTAAGCTTTACCAAATTCTCTGGCGTCCCACCAGCCTCTCTCAGTGCTGTAAGTAAATTGGTTAAAACCCGCTCAAATTGTTCAACAATTGTGACTCCTTCAATGACACCATTTTTATTTAAAGCGGTCTGCCCTGATAGGTAGATGAGTTTGCCACCATCAATAACCATGGCATGGGAGAAGCCAACTGGTTTTGCAAGTCCTTCAGGATTTATTTTTTTAATACTCACTTCAATCTCCTTTTACGATTTGAGCCAAGCCATTTTTTTCTGGCTGGTCGATAAATGAAATAGCCACCTGAGCTACCTCTTGTGGAGTTAATAGTCTGCCGCCAGGAAGTTTTGCCAAGAGCAGGCTCTTTACCTCATCAAAATCCTTACCAGTCCTAGATGCGGCTGCTTGCAAGGAACGCTGCGTCATTGGAGTATCAACATAACTTGGACAAACTGCGTTAACTGTGATTCCATACTTTTCCAATTCTGCCGCAGCGGATCTGACTAAGCCAATTACACCATGCTTTGCCGCAGTGTATGCGCACACATTTGGCTCTCCCTCTAGTCCTGCTGTACTCGCAATTACAATGATTCTGCCAAACTTGGCGGCCTTCATTAGCGGAACTGTCGCTCTGATGTATTGAAATGGCGCAGTTAAATTCAAAGCAATTGAGTTTTCCCAAATCTCATTTGTAGTCTTCTCAATAGGAGCTGCAGCCCCATCACCAGCATTTATAATTAAGACATCAAGTCCACCCCAGTTGGCATTAATTTCTTTGATAGTTGATTCGCCGCTGTCTGGATCCGTGGAATCAGCAACAATTGTCAGAGTTTTATTTGAGCGCCCGGCCACAACAGCTTTTAAATCTATTAAATTTCTGGCTGTAATCGCGACGCTATGGCCTGCATCTAAAAGCTGGATTGCAATCTCGCGTCCAATACCTCGACTGGCGCCGGTAATGAGAATTCTGAGCGGCGAAGTTCTCATAAATTCTCCGTTCAAATAATAAATCAATACTCAAATAGGTGAATAAAAATCTCTTAGTAAGCAATAATACGACATATGAACCAGCGGGAGGTAATTATCGCAGAAGCGGTTCGTACTCCTTTTGGTCGCTACTTTGGTGGCCTTTCAAAGGTTAGGCCTGATGATCTTCTTGGATTCACCCTTTCGGCGCTGGCAAAAAAAATTCCTCAATTTAATTTAAATCAATTAGATGATGTTGTCATTGGTGACTCAAATGGAGCCGGTGAAGATAATAGAAATGTTGCAAGGATGGGATTACTGCTTGCCCAATTTCCACCAACAATTCCAGGTGTAACTGTTAATCGATTATGCGGTTCTGGCGCAGAGGCGGTAATTCAGGCATCACGTGCCATTAGAAGTGGGGATAGCGATTTTGTAATAGCCGGAGGAGTTGAATCGATGAGTCGTGCGCCATGGATTGTTGAGCGGCAAAGTAAAGAGCTGCCGACTGATCCCACTTTTCACCAGTCAACTGTTGGATGGCGGTTAACCAATCCTTTATTTCCAACTCAATGGACTCAAAGTTTGGGACGTTGTGCTGAAAATGTTGCTGAACGATTTAATATCTCAAGGCAGGCTCAAGATGAGTGGGCCCTGCGATCTCACCAATTAGCCAGTGTTGCATGGTCAAAAGGTTTTCATACTGGTTTTGCTACTGAGTTTAATCAGATCCAAATTGATGAATCAATCAGGGTGGCAAGTTCTATCCAAAAACTTGCTGAACTCCCCTCAGCTTTTTCTGACAATGGTGCTGGGACTGCAGGAAACTCATCTCCAATAAATGATGGAAGTGTAGCAATGTTAATTACGGATCGTCTTGGCTTAGAAAAACTAGAGATCACTGGAATTGGTCGAATAATTGGTTCACAGGTAGTCGCAACAAACCCAGATGAGTTTACGCTTGCACCGATTTTTGCAATTCATAAGGCACTAGCTAAAACTGGCAAAAAAATTGCAGAGATTAAAGTTTGGGAAATTAATGAGGCATTTGCCTCGATGGTTTTGTCAGTTCTTCACGAGATACCAGAGATAGATGTGAATCGAGTAAACATTAATGGTGGAGCAATCGCAATGGGTCATCCCATTGGCGCCTCTGCCGCCCGAGTTATTGTTGATTGTGCCCGAGAACTTAAGCGTCAAGGCGGAGGTATTGGAGTTGCAGCTGCCTGTATTGGTGTAGGTCTTGGTGTTGCCATCATAATCGAGGTTAAAGAGTAAACTAATCTGATGATAGAAATCAAAGATTTTACTGACATCAAACACGACATTGATGCAGGTGTAGCGATAATTACAATCAATCGACCAGATAGATACAACGCGCTTCGAGGTCGAACAGTTGATGAGCTTTTATCCGCTTTTAAATTTGCTTGGGTGAATAAACAAATTGGTGCCTTGATTTTAACTGGTACTGGAGAAAAAGCCTTTTGTACCGGAGGAGATCAAAAAGAGCGTGCTCTTACGGGTAATTATGGTGAGAATGAGACAGGAATGTTTGAAATTGAGGCACTACACAAAGTAATTCGAGCAATTCCAAAACCAGTTATTGCGGCGGTGAACGGCTTTGCGATTGGCGGTGGCCATGTATTACATGTGCTTTGTGATCTTTCAATCGCATCTAGCACTGCAAAGTTTGGTCAAGTTGGCCCAAGAGTTGGATCATTTGATGCTGGCTTTGGCACTGCTTATCTGGCCCGAGTTGTTGGTGAAAAACGAGCTCGAGAGATTTGGTTTTTATGTGAACAATACGATGCTCAAACTGCAGAGCGTTGGGGTTTAGTAAACAAAGTTGTTGAACCAAAGGATCTACTTCCTGCAGCTATGGAGTGGGCAAAAAAAGTTGTCGCACTATCACCAACTGCCATTAAGACTCTTAAGCACTCATTCAACGCGGATACTGATCACATTGTGGGAATTCAATCCTTGGCATTTGATGTATTAGATCTTTATACAAAAACTGGTGAGGCGCAAGAAGGTGGTGCTGCTTTTAATGAGAAGCGAGCACCAGATTATTCAAAGTTTCAAGATAGTTAGTTTTCACCCTCTTCTGCAATTGCGTAATTAGTAATCGCAGTACGTGCATCCCATAGTTCTGGAAAGAAAGTAAAATTATTTAGTCTCGATAATATTTCAACTGGTGTTCCTTGAGTACCTGAAACTTTTAATCCAATACTTCTCTCAACCACTTTAAAATGTCTATGTCGCCAGAGATACATTCGCTCATCTAGTTCAATTAGTGACTCTGCCAGGAGGTAAAGATCTTCAAACTCAGTATGGCGAATAAATAATTGAATTAAATCAATTTTTTCGACCCCAAGTAACCGATTAAACTCCACTCCCAGAGGTGGAATAGCTTTACGAATTGAATTCATACCAGGTGAATCAAAGCCTGAGCCATGACCAAGTGCCCGGCGAACTTGTTGGTAATCCCATGGTGACATCTGCTCCAACATATCTAATGACTCATGGCAATACTTAATTGCTAAAAGAATTCTTGGGAAAAGCCGTAGTGCTGATCTAATTTGATTATCTTTCAAATATGCAGCTGCCTGCCCCGCCTCTGCCGAGGCATGCTTTAACCACAACTCTGAAGTTTGATGAACAACTGTAAACAAGAGTTCATCTCGGTGCTTCCAAGATTCCTTTACCGGTTGTAATTGAAGCAGCTCACTTAACTTCAGGTATCTTTCATAATCACTTTTACCAACACCGTCTAGAATTTGATCTGGACCATAGCTCATGCTCGCTTACTCCTAACGTTTAACCGAACCCGTGCCATCAATTTGGCATCATTCTGCCACCATTAACATCTAGAACAATACCCGTAATATAAGAAGCCTCACTGCTAGCTAGAAATAAAACCGGATCGGCGCATTCTTGTAAACTCGGCATTCGCCCAAGTGGAATAGCATTGATCACTTCAGCCTGTTCACTTTCAGACATTTCACTAAACATACCCTCTAATCGATTGGTCAGAAATAAACCAGGCGCAATCGAATTTACTCTGATATTAAACTCACCTAATTCCTTTGCTAATCGCCTGGTCAATCCTAGGATTGCTGCTTTTGCAGCGGCGTAGGCAACCCCAGTGACTGGACTTGCACTCCTTCCGCCGATAGAGGAAAAGGTAATAATGCAACCACCACCAGATTTTTTCATATAAGGAACCACCGCTTTAGCGCAATTAAAAGTACCCTTTACATTGACATCTAGAACTAGATCTAAATCTATTTCAGTTATCTGTTCTAAATCTCTTGGTGTCCCTAATGAGCCACCAGCTGCTGCAACTAAGACATCAACTCCACCGAGTGATTGGGCAAGCTCCGCGACGGATTGGTCCACCAATTTAGAATCGCGAACATCAACTTGCCGGCCTACTACAACTGACCCAGTTGATTTATATTTATCAAGTATGAGATTGATCGCATCAATATTTGAATCTAGGATTCCAACTTTTGCGCCCTGGGTTATAAAGGTAGCGGCGATTACACTCCCAAGACCGCCTGCTCCTCCTGAGATAAGGACACTTTTGTCCTTAAAGCGTTGCAGTGTCATGTACCTAACATTAACTGCCACATGGATTTATTCCAATCTACTCATGGCGGGGTAGCAAAAAATATATCGCTAGCCTAGTATTCTCGTATTAGATTGAGTGCAGCGTGGCAATAAAGCATAAGTGAGAGGCCCACACAGGCGTATGAAGATTGTTTGTATTGGCGGTGGCGCTGCTGGTCTGTATTTTTCAATTTTGATGAAAAAACAAGACCCTCTTCATGAAATTACGGTGATTGAACGTAATCGCCCTTATGACACCTTTGGTTGGGGAGTAGTTTTTTCTGATGCCACCCTCTCAAATTTTGTAAAAGCGGATGAGCACACAGCCCGCACTATTTTGCAATCCTTCAACCATTGGGATGATATTGATGTTCGAATCAAAGGTAAGAGCATGATCTCGGGTGGTCATGGTTTTTGTGGAATTGGCAGAAAGCGCTTGCTAAACATCTTACAAGAGCGAGCAGAAGCACTTGGTGTCAATTTAGTTTTTGAAACAGATGTTAAAGATGATCAAGAAATTGCCGTTCAGTACGATGCCGATTTGGTGATCGCCTCGGATGGTTTAAATTCAGCAATCCGAACAAAATATTCAGCCACTTATAAGCCTGATATCGATACTCGCGTATGTCGCTTTGTTTGGCTGGGGACAAAAAAAGTGTTTAAAGATTTTACATTTTCCTTTATTGAGACAAAATTTGGTTGGTTTCAAGCACATATCTATCAATTTGATGGCGATACCTCAACATTCATAATAGAAACTCCTGAGGATGTTTGGCAACGTTCAGGTCTGCAAGATATGAGTCAAGAAGAGGCGATCGCATTTTGTGAAGATTTGTTTGCAAAAGATTTAGAAGGTGCCAAACTAATGAGTAATTCAGCGCACTTAAGGGGCTCCACAAATTGGATCAAATTCCCTCGAGTTATTTGTGAGAATTGGACGCAATGGAACAATATCAACGGCAAGGATGTGCCAGTTGTACTCATGGGCGATTCGGCTCATACCGCGCACTTTTCAATTGGCTCTGGCACCAAACTTGCCATGGAGGATGCCATTGATTTCGCTGGATTCTTAAAGGAGCTAGGGGATCGAAGCATGCAGAATATTTTGGCTGACTACCAAGAGGTTCGAGGGGTAGAAGTAATAAAGATTCAAAACGCTGCGAGAAATGCGATGGAGTGGTTTGAAAATGCTGGGCAATACACTGGGATGGAGCCTGAGCAGTTTAACTACTCACTTCTAACCAGAAGTCAAAGAATTACCCATGAAAATTTGAAGTTACGTGATGCCAATTATGTTGCTGAGTATGAGAAGTGGTTTGCGACAAAAGCATTTGCCGATGCAGGTTTGCCCCTGCCAAAATCAGGAGCTCAGATTCCACCGATGTTTACCCCATATAAAGTTCGTGATCTAGTCTTACAAAATAGAATTGTGGTCTCACCGATGGCGCAATATTCAGCTGTTGATGGTCTGCCATCTGATTATCACCTTGTTCATCTTGGTGCGCGGGCAATGGGTGGCGCGGCGCTAGTGATGACTGAAATGACCTGCACCTCAGCAGATGCTCGAATTACCCCAGGATGTCCTGGGATTTATACGCCAGAGCAATTAAATGGGTGGAAGCGAATTGTTGATTTTGTCCACACTAGTACTCAGGCGAAAATTGGAATTCAAATTGGTCATGCTGGTGGAAAGTCTTCGACTCGTCTGGCTTGGGAAGGTATAGATCAGCCGCTGAAAGAAGGAAATTGGCCGATCATCTCCGCCTCAGCAACACAATATCTTGAAGGTGTCTCACAAACTGCTCGTGAAATGACACGTGAAGATATGGATAGAGTTAAATCAGATTTCATTGCCGCCACTAAAGCAGCTGAAGAAGCAGGTTTTGATTGGCTAGAGTTACATGCCGCACACGGCTATCTACTCTCTTCATTCATCTCACCTTTAACAAATTTGCGCACAGATGAGTACGGCGGTTCATTAGAAAATAGGATCAAATACCCAATTGAAGTATTCAAAGCTATTCGTGCAGTTTGGCCAGCAGGTAAACCAATAAGTGTAAGAATCTCGGCTCATGACTGGACAGTTGGTGGAACTACTCCGGATGATGCTGTTGAAATTGCCCGGGCATTTAAAAATGCTGGGGCTGACATAATCGATTGCTCATCAGGTCAAGTTAGCAAGAAAGAAAAACCTATCTTTGGTCGTACATTTCAAACTCCATTTGCAGATCGGATAAAGAATCAGGTCGGTATTGCCACAATTGCAGTAGGTGCAATATTTGATGCTGATAGTGCCAATACAATTATTGCTGCTGGGCGAGCTGATCTATGTGCAGTAGCACGGCCACACCTTGCAAATCCAGCCTGGATTTTAAATGAAGCTGCCAAGAGTGGCTACACAAACATGCCTTGGCCAAAACAATATGTAGCAGCAAAAATCCAACTAGAACGTAATTTAGAGAAAGAAAAGCAACAGGCGGCGGTGGCAAAAAACTCGATGACCTTTGAGCAGATTACGCAGAACTTTAATACGCTTTAAACAACAAGCAGCTCGCGCAGCTTACTTCCATCCTCATCAGCAAGAGCAGCGATCCGAAGTTCTTTAACTCTTAACGCTGCATTGGCATTATTTGCAACTTTATCTGCCTCATCCATAATTGATGTGAAATTACGCCAGCCATTTCGATGGGTATCACCATATCCTTTGATTACATTTGCACACTCGGCTACTTCACAAGCTAAGTCATAATTCACTGGTGTGAATTTTTTTATTCTGCCCAGCCAAATTTCAATGCGCTCTTGTTCTAAATTAAAACGTAATGAGCGAGGGCGGATTGGTTTGAGCCGAGATAATGTGTAAAGAAGTAGGTATCCACCGATAGAGGCAGTATTCAAAATCATGCCATTTTGGGTAATTTTTTCAATAATTTTTGTAACAGGTTTTGTTCGCAAGATCCATTTGCCGATAGGAGTAGGCAGCGTATCTGCAATCTCCTCTGACATAGGATGTAAATACTCCCGCACCTCCATAATTTGTTCATCATTTATCCGAGCCTCTTTACTCACTCGATTGAATCTACTGCCCCGTGTTTTTAAATCTGCAACCCTGATTGTGTCCTCATATGTCATCCATAGTGCGGTGTATCTAGCAGTTTCATTAAGTAAGCGAGCAGTACCATTTCCATGATCACTCTCTAATTGAATCAAATCATGTACTCGGGTTAAGTACTGGCGGGCATATTTAATACTCTGATAATCCGCCGTTCTTTTTATTCCATTTACAGCCATTACTCGAACTGACTCAGGAAAATCACGTTTTATTTCATCCGCTAATTCTTTGAGTTTACTTCCCACTGCAGAGGATGGATCAGCAATTATTTTTAGTTGATCTGCTGGGGAAATCTCACCTGGAGTAACAGGACGAGCGCTAATCTCAATTGGTATACCTGAGGTTTTTGCCCTGCTTTGATCTTTAACAATCGTTTCAGCAATCTCAAAACTTTTATCAAAAGCAGCAACTGAAGTCTTAACTCCAACGCCTCCTCGTTCAATTGCCTCAATAAAGTGCTGACGTTCAAAGGGTAATGTGCCACTGCCAGCGATTGCACCGAAAAGTGCAGCTGAAATTACACTTGAGGTATCTTCTGCGACCTGTGCAAAATCTGCAGCAATTAAATTTTTGGCTGATTCCTTAGCCGACTTTAAAATTGCCTCTGAGTCAACTCGCCCATCACCTGATGCTGTTCGCTCAGTCATCGAATAGACACGATTAGTTGATGCAATCAAAGTTGTTACATCAGCAGTTACAAAACCTCTACTGATTGCTCTACCTGCCTCCATTAATTCTGAGGCTACGACAATATCTACTTCACCCGGTGTTGCCATGGTGCTTAAAATTGGTTCATGAACACCTAGTTTGCCTTGGCCATCATCTGGATAAAACTCAAGGTAATACACAGTTGTTCCGGTTCGTTGCGCTACACCTGGTACCGAAGTTGTTTGAGCGAAATAACCATTTCGCTCTGCCATATCAATTGCCCAATCAGCCAATACACCGCCGCCTTCACCGCCCATGGCAAGAAGTGCCAATGTGATTGGACGATTTTGTGGTGACTTTAAATTAGGCTTCAATTCCAACTAACCGTCTATCAATTCCCCGCTGAAGTGAGCCGATAATAAGATTCCTAGCTTTTGATTTACTGCGATCCCAAATTGAGGGATTACTTATGGCGGAAGTTTTATAAAAAGAGGGACACAAAACAGCCGCATGTGCAGCCTCACCACACAGGCCACAACCTACGCATGTGTTGAGAATTGTTGCAACTGGATCTTTGCGCATCAAGTCTGGGTTGGCAGCAATAGTCAGGGATGGACAACCATTAATTCGAATGCATGAGTGATCTCCAGTGCAAGTATCTGGATCGATGCCAAATCTCTCTCGGACAACTCGCTTACCCTCTTTAATCTTTTTTGCCGTGATCGGCCGCTCACGTCTAGTTTTATTTAAAGTACACTCACTTTGCGCAACAATTACCTTAGGACCTTGCTCTTTGGTGGTTAATGCATCTTTAAATAACTTTTTCATCTCATTTACTTTAAATGTGTTTGAGACAGTTTTTGCCCATTCAACTCCAACACCTCGCACAGCTCTTTCGATGGGATGTTTGGTCGAGCGAATCTCACTTGAGGCTGAGGATGAGAGTATGTCTTGTCCGCCAGTAGCCGCGCTGTAGGCGTTATCAACGACTACTACCAAACCATCGTTTTTATTAAATACTGCGTTACCAATTCCGCTAGTTAATCCATTATGCCAAAAACCACCATCACCCATAAAACTAATGGTTCGCTTTTCACTTGTGGGGTCATGAAGTGCTGCCGCACCCGCTGCGCCTAAGCCATACCCCATGGTGGTTGCGCCAATATTAAACGGTGGCAAGATTGAAAAAAGATGGCAACCAATATCTGCAGAAATATGATGCTTGCCAGTCTCTCGCTCTGCCAGCTTTAGCGCCGTAAAAATTGGTCGCTCTGGACAACCAGTACAAAATGATGGTGGCCGTCCATGAATCTGTTCAGTTGGTGGATTCGACTTTATTGAGTTCGGCTTATCACCCATTGGGGTGACGATTGCCGGTAAATTACCTTCATTTAATAATTGTGGACCAAATTTTCTAACAAACTCTAAAATCCCCTTAATGACTGCAGCAGGTGTGTACTCACCAGCTACTGGTAACAAATCTTTTCCATGCAAAGCGGTATCAACGCCAGCTCGGCGCAAAATTGCATTTATATTTTGCTCAATATAGTCAGGTTGCCCCTCCTCAACGAGCAGGATTCCCCGCTTGCTGCTGGCAAAGGCAACAACCTCATCATCAACAATTGGGTAGGTCACATTGAGGATGTAAAGCGGAATTTTACTATTTCCATAAACATCAGAAAGACCAAGCAGTTGTAGCGCCCGAATCACTGTGTTGTAAAGCCCACCTTGCATCACTATTCCAAAATCCTCTGCTCCGTCAGCAAATAACTCATTAATTTTGTTATCTTTAATAAACTTAACCGCAGCAGGCCAGCGTTTAGTGATTTTTTCTTGCTCATGTAAGAAACTTGCTGGTGGTAACACAATTCGGTTGGTATCACGAACTGGATTCTCCATTGCGTGACGTAAAGTAAAGGAAGGTTTGATATTGTCTTTCGCAATAAAGCGACCGTGTAGGTGACATGAGCGCAAGCGAAGTTGCAACATGACTGGTGAATTACTTGCCTCCGAAAGCCTAAACCCAATATCGACTGAGTCAACAATTGCAGTTAAGTTCGGCCGCGGATCTAGTAACCAAATCTGAGATTTCATTGCAAACGCATGAGAGCGCTCCTGCATAATCGATGAGCCTTCTCCGTAATCCTCACCAACAATAATTAACGCCCCACCAGTTACACCACCTGATGCCAAATTTGCTAATGCATCTGAAGCCACATTTGTACCAACAGTGGACTTAAAGGTTACCGCACCCCTTAATGGGTAATGAACAGATGCTGCCAACGATGCAGCAGCGGTCGCCTCTGAAGCGCTATTTTCAAAATGAACTCCTAGCTCATCTAAGATTTCTTTTGCATCACCTAGCACATCCATTAAATGTGAAATAGGTGCGCCTTGGTAGCCACCTACATAAGCAACGCCAGATTGAAGAAGTGCTTTGGTAACAGCAAGAATTCCTTCGCCATTAAACTCTTCACCAGCTGAGGCACGCAACTTTCCTACCTCTGTTGCAAATGAGCGCTCAGCCATGTGTCCCCCAAATACCTAGAATAGGCCAGCCCAAGTGGCCATTCCTGAATCCTTGCATGAATGCGAATGCATGTCTAGGGATATTCTGCCATAGTAGGTTGTGCTTTCAACAACACAGGCAGTGCTTAGTTTTTGGCTGAAGGCATAGAAATTTGCTGTTCTCAGTACTAGTATCTAGTTTTGTACTAGCTCGACTTGGTCGATTAAAAACCCTACTAGAGGAGTAGATATGGCTGGATTAGAAAAATTAGCAGCAGGACTGGCATCAGGAGATGTGCAAGTCCTAGATTTAACGGCGCCATTGCATTCAAACACCCCAATTTTAGTACTGCCTGAACCTTTTGGTCAGACTGCGACTTTTAAATTAGAGGAGATTTCCAAGTATGACGATCGAGGTCCAGCTTGGTACTGGAATAACTTTCATACAGGTGAGCACACAGGCACCCATCTAGATGCACCTAATCATTGGGTAACTGGCAAAGATGGCGATGATGTTGCATCAATTCCACCAAAGCGCCTAATTGGGCCTGCAGTAGTTCTAGATTTTGTCAAAGAGTCAGCAGCAAATCCAGATTTTTTGCTGGAGGTTTCACACATTGAGTCGTGGGAAAAAGCCAATGGCCGTATTCCAACTGGGGCATGGGTTCTCTTTCGAACTGGCTGGTCAAAATTTGGTGATGATCCAAAGGCATTCGCAAATGCAGATGACAAAGGACCACATACGCCTGGACTACCACCAGCAACTGCAGAATTCCTAGCAACTAAACGAGACATCCTAGGATTAGGAGTTGAAACTGTTGGTATCGATGCCGGTGGCGCATTTGGCATGGATGTGCCATTTCCTTGTCACAATTACCTACTTGGCAACAATAAGTATGGCTTAACTCAACTTCGAAACTTGGACAAACTTCCAACAACAGGAGCCATTGTAATTGCAGCTCCACTGAAAATTGTCGGTGGGTCAGGATCACCAACTAGAGTGCTAGCGTTGATTTCAAAGTAATTAAATATCTAAAACCCCACCAAGATTTTGGTGGGGTTTTTATTTTTGTAAAATTTTACGCAATAAACTTTTTTTTGTAAGTTTTTGAGCGACAATAAATCCTGAGCCACCGCCAAGCCCTGGCCCCGGATGGGTAGATGCGCCAATATGCCAGAGTTTTTTGACTGGGGTTCGATGCCCTGTTGCAGT
>SHVD01000057.1 GCA_009691185.1 Candidatus Nanopelagicaceae bacterium
ATTAATGGAAAATCCTACGTGACTCAAGTAGTTGCCGTATATATGTGGGAATCAACCTTTGACGCACGTAATTATGCCAAAGGCACTGCAATTGCAATTGTGTTGTTAGTGCTAATTGCAATAGTGGTGGTTCCATATCTTCGCTATAACAATAAACAACAGGCGTACCGCTGATGAGCAGAGATTTAGTCGACTTAATCACCTCTAAGCATGATGTGCGCAATAAAAAACGCAAGCTAAATGGTAAAGAGCGATTTTGGTTGATTTTCCGTTACGCATCACTCACCTTTATTTGGTTTTTGATCGTGATGCCTATTTATGTGATGGTAATTAACTCATTAAAAGGTGTAAAGAATGTTTATTTAATAAATGCTTTTAAATTGCCAGAAAGATTGGATTTTTCAGCTTGGTCTGTGGCCTGGAGTGGAACTGACTACTTCCCACAATCTATTTCCGAGTCAATGACTAGAACTTTAATATTTGTAATTCAATCATCGATTATCTCTGCTGTAATTGGCTCAATTAATGGCTATGTTTTTGCTAAGTGGAAATTTAAGGGCTCTAACTTAATTTTCACACTGTTTTTATTTGGAATGTTTATTCCCTACCAAGCGATCATGATTCCGTTGGTAAGGGTGGCAACTGAGGTGGGCATAAACAAATCTATATATGTCTTAGTCTTTGCGCACGTTATTTATGGAATTCCTATTTGCACGCTGATTTTCCGTAATTACTATGAAGCAATTCCAAATGAGCTCATTGAAGCTGGCCGAGTTGATAAAGCTTCGATGGTAAGAATTTATCGATCAATTATTTTGCCGCTATCTGTGCCCGCATTTGTGGTGGTCTTAATTTGGCAGTTCACCTCAGCATGGAATGACTTTTTGTTTGCAATATTTTTAACAGGAGGCTCACCCAAGCTTTCTGTGGCTACCACCGCACTTAATTTCATTACCGGCTCTTCAAATCAGGTTTATTACGGCGTTAATATGACCGCTTCATTGATTGTTTCTTTGCCAACCTTGATTGTTTACATCTTCTTAGGTCGTTACTTCCTAAGAGGATTACTCTCTGGTTCACTAAAGGGTTAATCATGGCAATCACAGTTGAGGTTTTTGATTCCAGACGTAATCAACTAGGTGAAGGGCCAACTGCAACTGGTGAAAAAAATAATAATGTCCAGTGGTGTGATATTTATGGCAAAGCTGTTAGATCTCGTGATCTTATAACCGGAAAAACTGATGAGTACTTCGCAGATCAACATATTGGATTTCAAATTCCTAGAAGCAAGGGCGGGGATATCTTAGGAACTGCAGATGGTCCTGTGCTGCGAGATAAAGATGGTGTGATTCATAAGCTGCCCACAAGAGCAGATGTAGATGGTGATAATCAATCAGGAGTGATTCGCTGGAATGATGCAAAGGTTTCACCAGATGGATATCTCTTTCTTGGCTCAATGGCATATGAAAATCAAAGTGATCAAGGCGCGTTATATCGTTTAAGTAAAGATGGCAAAAAATTGGAGCGGCTATTTGGCTCCGTTGGCATTTCAAATGGTATGGATTTCTCAGTTGATTTAAAGCGCATGTTTTATATCGACACCCGAACGCTGCGAGTTGACCAATTTGATTATCTCAATGGTGAAATTTCAAATAGAAGGCCATTGGTACAGGTAACTGAAGGTATGGGATATCCAGATGGAATGTGCTCAGATGCGAACGATAATCTTTGGGTAGCATTTTGGTTAGGCTCTTGTGTCAGATGCTTTGATGGCAAAACTGGTAAGCAACTTGAGGAGATAAAATTACCAACGCAAAAAATTACCTCCTGTGTATTTGCGGGGGAAAAACTTGATCAATTAATTGTTACCTCCGCAGTTGGAAATCCAGGTGAGCAAATTGATTTACAGGAATTTCCACAAGCAGGGCTGACATTTATTGCCACCCCTGGGGTAGTAGGCAAAAAAACAACTTTATTTGGTGCGTAATTGGGCACAGATCTATTTACCTTTGGCGAAGCGCTCTCTGTATTTATCTCAAGTGATACTGATTCGGTAATGAGTTCCAAAAAATTTGAAAGAGTAACTGCCGGAGCAGAGGTAAATGTGGCGGTCGCTGTTTCTAAATTAGGCCTTAAGGCACAGTATTTTTCCCGGTTTGGTAATGACCAATTGGGCTCGGTAATGCTGGCAGATATAGAAGCGGAGGGCGTTGACATCTCATTAGTTAAACGAGTTGATTCCTTTACTGCAGCGATGGTTAGAAACTCTGGTAAATCCCAAGCTGTTGAGATAAGTTATTTGAGAAAAGGCTCAGCCGCATCCACCATTGAACCAGCAGATATTTTAGATTCCTACATATCATCTGCCAGGTGGTTGCACACCACTGGTATCACCTGTGCGATCTCGCAAAGTGGCGAGAAAACCGTGAAGCATGCATTAAAGAAAGCACATGAATTAGGAGTCAAATCTAGTTTTGATTTGAATATCAGAAGAAAACTTTGGAGTGAAGCCCAGGCTAGTCAAACCTTGGCACCAATCGCAGAGAATATTGAATTATTAATTGGCGGAGAAGATGAGTACAAAGTCGTCTTTGGCGATAGTGATGCAAAGCGGGTTCTTGCACAAATGAATAAACGTGGCTGCAAAATTGCGGTAATGACAAAAGGTGATCAGGTAATGCGTTACTCCATTGATGGTCAATATGATGAGATCACACCACCTATCGTGGTTGCAGTTGATCCAGTTGGTTCCGGAGATGCCTTTACCGGTGGAAGTATCGCTGGTTTGCTCAGTGGCTTAGCGCCAATTGATGCACTTAAGCAGGGAAGTATCTGCGGGGCACAAGTTGCAAGTATGTTTGGGGACTGGACTGGCATGCCAACTGGTGCTGCTGGTTTAATTTCAGATGAGATATCAAAAAAAGTTTAGGGGTTAATTTTGAAGACAGTTGATTTCTTGCTCACAGAGAAGATGATGAGTTTGGTTAGGTGTAATTCTCAAAAAGAAGGTCAAGAGATGGCTGATGCTTTGGTGGCAGCAGGTGTTAAGGCAATTGAGATCACCCTAACTACCCCAGGTGCCTTAAAAATTATTAAATCATTGGTGAAAAATAAGCAGCTATTAGTTGGTGCTGGGACTGTTAGAACTGTAAAAGATGCGAAAAAAGTGGCAGAGGTTGGCGCAAAATTTATTGTCTCCCCGGACACTAATGAGGATGTAATCCAAGCAACTAAGAAATTGAAATTGGCATCAATGCCAGGGGTTTCAACCCCTACTGAGGTCGGGATTGCAGTTGATGCTGGGGCTGATATTTTGAAATTATTTCCAGCATCAGTATTAGGTCCTGATCATTTAAAGTCGATCAGAGAGCCATTTCCAAATAATCGCTGGTGCCCAACTGCTGGCATTACTCTGGAATCAATTCCAAAGTGGTTTGCAGCCGGGGCGGATTTGGTTGGTTTAGGTGGGCCGCTAACTAAAGACGGTGTAAGTGGGGTAAGTAGAAATGTTTTGGCTTTCCGTACTGCAATTGAGCAAGCTAGTAAGGTAGTTTATAAACATGAAGTTAGCCAATAAACATATCTTCGTAACAGGCGGCGCCAAGGGAATTGGTGAAGCAATTGTTAGGGATGCTGCCGCAGAGGGCGCCAAAGTTTCATTCATTGATATTGATGTCGCAGTAGGTGAAAAACTTGCTGCTGAATTAAATGCAACAGGTAAGCAAGTGGCATTTGTAAAAGCAGATGTTGCCAGCTTTGAACAGTTAAAATCTGCATTTGAACAGGTCGTAGCAAAATTTGGGAATGTAACTGGGGTAGTTAATAACGCTGGAGTCAATTCACACGCAGACCCAGTAACCATGACTGATAAGCAATGGGATGATTTCTTTGCAATTGATATGAAGCCAGTCTGGTTAACTGCAAAGTTGGCATTGCCCGCAATGCGAAAAGCAAAGGGCGGCTCAATTGTAAATATTTGTTCTATTCATGGCCGGCTTACTTACCCAGGATTTTTTCCATATGGCGCAGCTAAATCTGCTGTCCTTGGTTTGACTCGAAACTTAGCCTTAGATGAAGGTAAGCATGAGATAAGAGTTAATGCAGTCTCACCTGGTTACATTCTGACTGATTTAACAAAAACCTATCTTTCAGCTGAGGCAGGTAGAGAAGAGCGTGCTAATTCAATTCAACCACTTGGCAGAATGGGTCAACCAAGTGAGGTAGCAAAGGTTGTCACATTCTTACTCTCCGATAAATCTACATATGTAAGTGGCTCTGATTGGGCAGTTGATGGTGGATTAGGAGCAAGGTCAGCATGATATTAAAAGGGGAGCATTTATTTGTTACCGGCGGAGCAGCTGGAATTGGTGAAGCATTAGTAATTGGCGGTGCCAAAGAGGGCGCCAAAGTATCGTTTGTTGATATTGATGATGCGAAAGCCAATGCTCTGGTTGAGAAATTAACAAAAGAAGGGCATCAGGTCCAATATACAAAGGCAGATGTTTCTAAGTTTGAAACCTTTAAAACAGGTTATGACAAGTTAGTTTCAACCTTTGGGCAAGTCACAGTTGCAGTATCTAATGCTGGCCGTAACTCATACGCCGATGCGGTTGAGTACAAAGATGAGGAGTGGAATGATTTTTTTGCTCTTGATCTTAAATCAAGTTGGTACCTGGCAAAGTTATGTCTGCCTGACATGAGAGAAAAGAAGTACGGCTCAATTGTGAATATCTCATCAATTCATGGCCGAATGTCTAGACCAAATTTCTTCCCTTACTCTGCCGCTAAAGGTGGAATTATTGGATTGTCTAGAAACTTAGCTCTTGATGAGGGCAAGTACGGAATTAGATTTAATTCAGTATCACCTGGCACAACTGCAACTCCACTATTAAAAAGTTATATGGAGACATTTCCTGATGAGAAAGCACATGCCTTATCGGTTGCTCCAAATGCCAGATTTGGCTCACCGGAGGAGATTGCAAATGTTATTTTATTTACCCTGTCAAAGGATGCATCTTTTATAACTGGAGCAGATTTAATGGTGGATGGCGCCCTTCACGCTAGGTATGCCTAGCTAAAGCAGTTTTAATCCATAGGCTCTGTTAGTGGTTCCTGCCCAAAAATTATTTTTCTCAGAATCAGAAAAACTCATCGTGTACTGCTCCATCAGATTAATACTTTGTCGATAGGTTGCAGCAAGTAAACAGACAGGCCAATCAGAGCCAAACATCATTCGTTCTGGTGTAAATGATTTAGTAACGTGATCAAGGTATGGTAAAAAATCTTCCTGTTTCCAACTCTTCCAATCAGCTTCGGTGAATAAACCAGAGACTTTAATTACTACATTTTCATAGCTAGCTAATTCTTGTAGTTTATTGGCCCATGGTTGCATCTCACCCTTTGCAATATAGGGCTTTGAAATATGGTCTAATACAAATTGGGTATCAGGACATTGCTTAACTAGATCTATTGCTGCTTGCATGTGTGGTGTCTTTGTGAGCAGGTCATAAACCAACCCTCTCTTACCCAACTCTTGCACATTTTTAATAACTTGCGGTTTGGAAAGGTAGCCAAGATCTTCGTAATCATGGGCAATATCTCTGATTCCTACCAAATTCTTAAAACCTCGCATAGATTCATACTTATCAAGGTATGAAATTGCATCAGAGGCATCTATCTTTAAGAATCCAACGACGCCAGCAACAAAATCATCAGTATCTGCCAACTCCAGCAACTCAGGCGTTTCATCGTAATTAGTAACGGTTTGTACGACAACTGTCTTATCAATCCCACATCCAGTAACAGCTTGCCTTAGATCATTGATCGAGAAGTTCTTTTTAATTGGATTTAACGCCTCACCAACCATCCAGCCTTGTTCACGCACTGAAAGATCCCAAACGTGATGGTGTGAATCAATTCTCATCTCAAACCTACTTTCTATCTTAGCTAATAACTTATGTTAGTTGAAAAACCTCTGGAATTTCATGCCACCATTCATTTTCCTTTTTTTGTGGCACAGGATTTTGCATAGGTGCGGTCACTTTCCACCAATCTTGGGTGATTGGGTCTGCCGAAATAAGTGCCATATCTGCTTCATAATCTTTGCCGGTGTACTCCATATAAGAAAAGAGCATATTTTCAAAACGAAATATCGAAAACTTAGAGACATTTGCCCGTTTAAGAGTTGCTAGCACCTCTGGCCAAACTTCGGCGTGGATGCGCTCATACTCAGCAATTTGATCAGGTTTGACCCCAATTACTGAACCAATTCGCTTTGCTTCCAATTTCATTCCTTTCACTCTTTGATTATCTTGATTATCGTATAGGATTTTAATCAGCAATCGAATAGATAAATGATCTTATATAGGGAGTAAGTGTGCCGAAAGTTATTGGATTTAAGACCACTGACGTTCGTTTCCCCACCTCGCGAGGCTTAGATGGCTCAGACGCCATGAATCAGGATCCTGATTATTCAGCAGCCTACCTAGAGCTACTCACTGATAATCCAAAATTATCTGGGTATGGTTTAGTTTTTACAATCGGCCGCGGTAATGATTTGCAATGCTCTGCCATTGAATTACTTGCCCCCTATGCAGTTGGCAAAGAGGTTTCTGAATTAGCCAAGTCCATGGGTGAGTTTGCGAAGTCATTAGTTCGCGATTCGCAGATGAGATGGCTAGGCCCTGAAAAAGGTGTGACTCATATGGCTGCTGGTGCAGTGATAAATGCCGTATGGGATCTAGTTTGTAAAGTAAGTGGTAAA
>SHVD01000058.1 GCA_009691185.1 Candidatus Nanopelagicaceae bacterium
ATTGCGCAGCACGTGCTGGCTGAAGATATGGATCATATGCAACTACATTCATTCCAAATGCTTGCATTCGGTGCGCAACCAACTGCCCTATCCGCCCAAAACCAACAATTCCTAAAGTTTTTTCAAACAATTCAGCACCGGTGTATTTAGAGCGCGCCCATTTTCCATTACGAAGGGCAGCATGAGCTGGTGAAATAAATCGAGCTGATGCTATAAGTAATCCAATTGCAATTTCAGCAGCTGAAACAATATTTGATGTTGGTGCATTTACTACCATCACGCCAGCCGCAGTTGCTGCTGGTATTTCAACATTATCTAAGCCCACACCTGCTCTAGCGATTACCTTTAAACCTTTTGCTGCAGCAATTGCCTCGGCATCCATCTTGGTTGCAGAGCGGATTAAAACCGCATCTACCCCCTTAGAAAGTGCTGCTAGTAATTCATTGCGATCTGCACCGTTGCAATTGCGCACCTCAAACTCAGCTCTTAACGCCGCTAATGTGGCGGGACTGAGTTCTTCGGCAATTAATACAACGGGTTTAGCCACGCGCTGCGGTTCCCTCTTTGTAATCATCTTTGTTTGAAGATTTAACCCAAGACATCATCTTGCGAAGATCTCTGCCAACTTGCTCAATTGGATGTACTTCACCTTTTGCGCGAAGTGCCTTGAATTCAGGAGCACCAGCATCTTGATCATCGATAAAGCGCTTAGCAAATGCACCTGATTGCACATCGGCGAGTACCGCTTTCATATTCTCTTTAACACTTGGATCAATGACTCTTGGACCTGAGATGTAATCACCATACTCAGCTGTGTCTGATACTGACCATCGTTGTTTTGCGATACCACCTTCATACATAAGATCAACAATAAGTTTTAGCTCATGCAAGCACTCAAAATAGGCAACCTCTGGTTGGTAACCAGCCTCGATTAAGGTTTCAAATCCATACATAACTAATTGGGATGCACCACCACAAAGCACAGATTGCTCACCAAACAAATCTGTCTCACACTCCTCGGTAAATGTGGTCAAGATTCCGCCAGCACGCAGGCCACCAATTGCTTTGGCATAAGAAAGAGTTAATGGCCAAGCATTACCAGTTGCATCTTGTTCTACCGCCACAATTACTGGCACTCCTCTGCCTGCTGAAAACTCTCGTCTTACTAAGTGTCCAGGGCCTTTCGGCGCAACCATACAAACATCAACCTTGTTAGATGGTTTGATGTAGCCAAATCTAATATTAAAACCGTGGCCAAAAAACAGAGCTGCACCATCTTTGATATTTGGAGCGATTGAATCATTATAAATATGGCGCTGCACATGATCAGGTGCTAACAACATCACCACATCTGCGCCCTTTACTGCATCTGCAACTGTTGCCACCATAAGACCTTCAGCCTCTGCTTTTGGTCTTGATTTTGACCCTTGCGCTAAACCAACTACAACATCAACACCACTATCACGAAGTGATAGTGCATGTGCATGTCCTTGAGAGCCATAGCCAATTACCGCAACTTTTTTTGATTGGATAATTGCTAGATCTGCATCTTCATCGTGATACATCGTTGCCACTGTATATCTCCTTAGGTTATTGGTTTAATTTTGGTAATCAGCAGTCGAGCTATTTGGATCTGACTCGTTAGCAGTTCCCATAGTGCTTAGCGTACGGTCCGCCAGGGTGTGATCTCCCCGCTCTAACGCTACTAAGCCTGATTGAACTAACTCACGAATTCCACTTGGTTTTAAATCATTTAATAATGCTTCAATTGCAGCAGAACTTCCGACCGCTTCAATTGAAACCGTGCTGGCAGATTCATCTGCAATTACAGCCTGGTGCTTCTTTGCGATTTCTTTGTTAGCAGGGGTGTTAGCAACCTTCACTAATAAAATTTCACGCTTTAAGGAGTCAGAATCCTTCATTTCAGAGATGCCAATAACATTTACTAATTTAAATAATTGCGCACTTACTTGATCAAGAGCATGCCCCTCTAAGTTTAAAACAATGGTCATTCTAGAAACTGTTGGATTCTCAGTTGGACCCACCACAAGTGAGTCAATGTTGTAACCGCGACGAGAGAACAAAGATGCCACCCGCGCTAGAACTCCAGGTGAGTTTTCAACCAAAACTGCCAATGTATGAATAGCCATTACAGCTCCTGTGAATCCCAGACAGGTGCCATAGATCTGGCAACAGTAATATCATCATTTGATGTACCAGCTGCCACCATTGGCCAAACCATCGCATCACGATAAACATTAAAATCAACTACCACTGGGCGATCATTAATCGCCATAGCAGCCTCAATAGTTTTATCAACATCCTCTGGTTTCTCACACCGCATTCCAACACAACCCATCGCCTCTGCTAACAATTTAAAATCAGGGACTCGCTTTGAATGCAGATCAGTATTTGAGTAACGTTGGTTGTAGAACAGTGTTTGCCACTGGCGAACCATTCCTAAAGACTCATTATTAATCACCGCTACTTTAATTGGAATATTATTTAATGCACAGGTCACTAGCTCTTGATTTGTCATCTGGAAGCAGCCATCACCATCTATCGCCCACACAGTGGTATCAGGAGCGCCAACTTTTGCGCCCATTGCCGCTGGAACTGCATATCCCATCGTGCCAAGACCACCTGAGTTAAGCCAGGTTCTTGGTTTCTCATAACCAATAAATTGTGAAGCCCACATCTGATGTTGACCAACACCAGCTGCAAAAATTGTATCTGGGCCAGATATTTTGCCAATTCTTTCAATTACATATTGCGGTGAAACAGAACCATCTGCTGGCTTGTCATAGCCAAGTGGGAATTTTTTGCGCCAACCATAAACCTCATTTAGCCATGGTGTTAAGTCGGGGGCAGATTTTGCTAACGCTGCCTTGGTTGCTGGGTTTAGCACCTTTAATATGTTTTTTAAATCACCAATCAGCGCCACATCAGCATGGCGATTTTTGCCAATCTCTGCTGGATCAATATCCGCATGAATAATCTTGGCATTTGGTGCGAATGTGGAGAGCTTGCCAGTAACTCGATCATCAAATCTTGCGCCTAAAGTTATTAGCAGATCTGCTTTTTGTAGCGCAGTAACAGCAGCAACTGTGCCATGCATACCAGGCATACCAAGATGTTGGTTATGAGAGTCTGGAAAAGCACCCCTTGCCATCAAGGTAGTGACTACTGGTGCGCCAGTTATTTCAGCAAGCTGCATCAACTCTCGTGAGGCATTTGCCTTAATTACGCCGCCGCCAACATAAAGAAGTGGTTTCTTAGATTGGGCAATTAGCGCAGCCGCATCTCTGACCGCCTCACTCTTTGGCTCTAATACTGGGTTATAACCGGCAAGTGAAACAGTTTTTGGGTAATTAAAAGTCGTCTCTTTTTGAAGTGCATCCTTGGCAATGTCAACTAAAACTGGACCAGGTCTGCCAGTGCTGGCAATATAAAAAGCTTCAGCGATCGCCCGTGGAATATCATCTGGATTAGTAATTAAATAATTATGTTTAGTTATTGGCATAGTCACACCGCGAATATCTGCCTCTTGAAACGCGTCGGTACCAATAGCTGCTGATGGAACCTGTCCAGTAATTGCCACCATTGGAACTGAATCCATCTGAGCATCAGCAAGTGGGGTTACTAAATTTGTTGCGCCCGGACCTGAGGTTGCAATACAAACACCAACTCGTCCAGTAGCTTGGGCATAACCAGTTGCTGCATGTCCTGCGCCTTGCTCATGTCTTACTAAAATATGGCGAATCTTAGAATCAAAAATAGGATCGTAGGCAGGAAGAATTGCGCCCCCTGGGATGCCAAACATGACATCAACACCAGCAGCTTCAAGTGCGTTAACTAAACTTTGCGCACCGTTTATCTTGCCCATCATTTCCTTCCTTTATTTATTGCTCCTGTAATACAAAACCCCCCAGTTTTATCTGAGGGGTGCGAACTAACTATTGCTGTTAGCGCGCACGCTCGATAATCACTACGACCACAGATGTGATCGAAAGTTGTGAGATTAGCGATGTCTTCTTCATAGGCTTAGTTTCGCAGGTCAGATATCAGGTAGTCAAACCCTGAGATAGTGGTCTCATTATTTGAGCGTGCTTATAACAAAAGTGCAATTAATCGCAGACTGCACCCTTTGAAGCACTGCCCACTAGTTTTGAATATTTCGCCAATACACCTCGACGGTACTTATGTGGAATTGGCTTGAAGCTTTTCTTTCGCTCACTCATCTCTTTTTCATCAACTACTAAATCTAGATTGCGTTTTTTTATGTCAACTCTGATCAGATCACCATTTTTGATAAACGCTATTGGTCCTGCATCAACCGCCTCTGGTGCAACATGGCCAACACATAATCCGGTCGAGCCTCCTGAAAACCGCCCATCTGTTAATAGCAAGACAGATTTACCAAGACCTGCCCCTTTAATGGCGCCGGTAATCATCAACATCTCTCGCATACCAGGACCACCCTTTGGTCCTTCGTATCGAATTACTACAACATCTCCTGCCACAATCGCACCACTTTCTAATGCATCCATCGCAGATTGCTCACGCTCGAAAACCTTTGCTGGACCTTCAAAAAATTCAACATCTATTCCCGCTGTTTTACAAACCGCACCCTCTGTCGCCAGTGATCCATTAAGGATTGTTATCCCACCACCCAAAGCAAGTGGGTTTTTCACCGCTTTTAATATTTCACCATCAGCATCAGGTGGCTTAATATCCTTTAAGTTCTCCGCCATGCTTTTTCCAGTAACAGTCAAACAGTCTCCATGTAGTAGACCTGCATCTAACAGCGCCTTAAGAATTACTGGAATTCCACCAACTTTGTCAACATCAGTCATTACATACTTACCAAATGGTTTTAAGTCACCAAGTAATGGCACCTTAGAGCCAACTCTGTGAAAATCTTCAAGTGTTAAATCAACCTCTGCTTCATGAGCAATTGCAAGCAAGTGAAGAACAGCATTAGTTGATCCACCCAGTGCCATAACAACTGTGATTGCATTTTCAAAAGCTTTTTTGGTAAGAATCTGCCTAGTTGTAATTCCCTTGCGAATTAACTCCACAACCGCTGCTCCTGATTTAACTGCATAATCATCACGCCGGCGATCTATTGAGGGTGGTGATGCCGAACCGGGAAGTGATAAACCAATTGCCTCGCCAACTGCTGCCATCGTGTTAGCGGTATACATGCCACCACAAGCACCTTCTCCTGGGCAGATAGCTCTTTCAATTTTATCTAACTCCTCCTGCGAAATTAATCCGCGGGCGCAAGCACCAACCGCCTCAAATGCATCAATGATTGTGACATCTCTGCCATCTACTTTTCCTGGCATAGTCGATCCGGCGTAAACAAAAACACTTGCCACATCCATCCGTGCTGCTGCCATCATCATTGCCGGCAATGATTTATCGCAGCCAGCAAAGGTGACCATGCCATCAAACCGCTCTGCCTGCATCACAGTCTCGACTGAATCAGCGATAACCTCTCTAGATACCAAAGAAAAATGCATTCCTTCATGTCCCATAGAAATTCCATCAGAGACTGAGATAGTTCCGAATTGCATTGGAAATCCACCAGCATCAATTACGCCCTTCTTTGACGCTTTGGCTAATCTATCTAAGGATAAATTACAAGGTGTAATTTCATTCCAAGAGGATGCAATTCCAATTTGAGGCTTAGCAAAATCCTCATCCTTCATACCAACAGCGCGCAACATTCCTCGTGCTGGAGCACGCTCCATACCATCTGTAACTAAGCCAGATCGTGGCTTCATTTTATTTGGCGGTTGTTTATCGCTCATGGACTTAGTTTATTGCCCTAAGTGTTTTAATAATAGTTCGCGCACCTTTGCTGCATCTGCTTGCCCACCGGTGGCTTTCATCACTGCTCCAATCAAAGCACCCGCTGCTGGGATATTTCCATCCCTAACTCGCTGCGCGGTCTCAGGTTGGGCGGTGATAGCTGCTTGGATCGCTTGCATTAATGCTGAATCATCAGAGACAACCTTCAAGCCACGCTTTGAAATTACCTCAGCAGGTGATCCTTCACCTGCAATGACACCCTCCACAACTTGCCGGGCTAATTTGTCGGTTAATTCACTCTTGCTTATTAATTCAATGATTTGCGCGACATCTTTTACTGATATTAAATCAGTTGGGGGAACTGCACGATCATTGGCAATTCGAGAGAGCTCACCTAACCACCACGATCTAGCTTTTACTGGATCAGCCCCCAACAAAACAGTCTCTTCTACCGTGTCGAGCAACTGCGCATTAACCATCGCTGCCATCTCTTTATCTGGCACACCCCAAGCAGTTTGTAATCGCTTGCGTCGCTCTGATGGTTTTTCTGGTAATAATTTTCGCAACTTCTCAATCCACTTGCTATCTGGTGCAACTGGAACTAAATCTGGCTCTGGAAAGTAACGGTAATCCTCCGCCTGCTCCTTTGATCTACCTGGCCTAGTTTGACCACTCTCCTCTAAAAAGTGACGAGTCTCTTGCACAATTTTTTCACCACTTTCTAATCTATTTCCCTGCCGCACCGCCTCACCACTCACCGCTCTCTCAACTGAACG
>SHVD01000059.1 GCA_009691185.1 Candidatus Nanopelagicaceae bacterium
CTCTGCGTGATAAAGAATTGCATCCCCTACACAAATAACTGAGTACCCAGCAATATGGGCGCGCCAGCCTAGATCAATATCATCTCTAAATAATTCTAAGCTGGGATCAAATCCACCTAATGATTCAAATAGCGAGCGCTTAATCAACATACCTGCGCTGCTCACCGCCAACACCTCTTTGATCTCATCATGTTGACCTTGATCAATCTCACGCTCTTCTAGTCCAGTCCAACGACTGCCATTCTCAGTAATGCTTATTCCCGCTTCTAAAATATGTTTGCGGTCATACCAACCTAAAATCTTTGGGCCAGCGATAGCAACCTGTGGTCTGGTGATAGCAGCTGCTAATAATTTTGCTAGCGCATATCGATCTGGCGCACAATCATCATGCAAAATCCATAACCACTCTTGGGTATCACTATTCTTTTTCATTGCTGGAAGTTTTCTAACCGCAGCAGCCACAGCTGCGCCAAATCCAGCGCTGTCAGATCCTTTTAATACTTGAATCCCGGCATTACTTAATAATTTAGCTGAACTATCGCGGGAGCCATTATCAACTGCGATGATTTCATCTACCTGATGTTTTTGCGCAGATAGCGAGGCAACAACTTCACTTAACCAGGTAGCACCATTATGGGCAACAATTATTGCCGTTACATATTGATCTTCAAGTTGGGCAACCGCCCCGGTGATCGCTTTTTCAGCCACCCGTTATTTTAAGCGCTACGGCGCTTTAAGCGACGACGCTCACGTTCGGATAATCCGCCCCAAATTCCAAACCGCTCATCATGGGCTAGTGCGTACTCCAAACATTCAGATCTAACCTCACAGGATAGGCAGACCCGCTTGGCCTCCCTAGTTGAGCCACCCTTCTCAGGAAAGAAGGCCTCTGGATCGGTTTGAGCGCATAACGCCCGCTCCTGCCAGGAAAGTTGTTCTGAGGAAACTTCTAGGGCAGCAAGCTCTGCGCGTTGATCTGACATATATCTCTCCAATAACTCTTAAGTTAATTCCGCAAATACCTAAGGGCCAGGGTGCGCCCGATGAGATAATTACACGCCTGTAATTCGATTAAGTCAAGTCGGCAATATACAAATTGTGGGAATTAAAACCCCAAATAATTGCCAATAACCACCATTCCAGCCTCAATTTGGGTATTAGGCGCGATAATTGAGTCAATTACACGGCTACTAGCCCCTATCTTCACACCGCTGCCAATTATTGAACCGCTGATCTGACAATTACTCTCAATATTTACCTCAGATTCAATGACGCTGCCATTATTAATAATGCTATTGCTAGCAACTGATGCATCTGGTGAGATTAAATGATCCCCGCTATGGATTGGTGTGGCAGATGATTTTATTACGCCAGTAATTAGATCAGCAGATGCCTTCACCAGGGCGGCTGGGGTGCCGATATCTAGCCAGTATGAGTTATCCAAGTAACCAAAGACGCTAACTCCTGCAGCTAGGAGCTCAGGAAAAGTTTGCCTTTCCACACTTACTACTTGATTAGCTGGAATCTTTTCAATCACCTGCTGATTGAATATATAACACCCAGCGTTAATCAAGTTGCTGACGGGGCTTTCCATCTTTTCTAGAAAAGATTTAACCCGATTATTTGCTGCTAACTCCAGACAGCCAAAGGCCCTAGCATCTGCGACCTTAGTCAAATACAGTGTTATATCTGCTTTATTTTTAAGATGAAAATCCAACTGCGCACTTAAATCATGGCCACTTAAAACATCCCCATTAAATACCACCACCTGATCACACTCATCTAAAGCTGCTGCTGCGTTACGGATGCCACCACCAGTTCCTAGTGCGGTTTTTTCGACAGCGTATTTGATCTTGATACCAAATTTTTCACCATTGCCAAAGTAAGGCTGAAATAACTCAGCTTTATAAGAGGTGGCTAAAACAATCTCAGATATTCCAGCATCAGCTGCCTTTCTTATCTGGTGCTCAGTAAATGGCACGCCCGCAACTTGCAACATTGGCTTTGGTGTTTTAAAGGTTAGTGGCAGCAGCCGAGTACCCATACCGCCCACCAATAAAATTGCGCTAGTTTTCATGCACTTACCCGCTGTGCTGCTTTACTAATATTCTCATCAGTTGCCGTTAATGCAATTCGAATAAATTGATCGCTGCCATAAAAAGCTCCTGGAGTTACTAAAATACCCAGATTTGCAAAGTAATCCACGGTTTTATAGTTATCCTCACCTTTGGTACACCAAATGTATAAACCAGCCTGGCTGTATTCAATCTTAAATCCTTTACTTAATAATGCGGCTTTAAGTATTTGCCGGCGCCGGTCATACCGCTCAACCTGCTCCTTTACATGCTGCTCATCAGAGAGTGCGGTAATCATTACCTGCTGAACTGGAAGTGGAGTCATCAACCCCGCATGCTTTCGCACCTGCCTAATCTGATCAATTAATTTCACATCCCCGACCACAAAGCCAGCTCGATATCCAGCTAAATTGGATCGCTTAGATAATGAGTGAACTGCAAGTAGTCCAGTGTTATTACCATTTGCTACCGCCAAAATTGATTTAGCACCAGTGGCAAAACTTAAATAGCACTCATCGCTAGCAACAATTGCATTATTTTTCCGAGCCCAGTTGATGCATGCAGCCAATTGATTCTCATCCTGTACCTGCCCAGTTGGATTAGAGGGTGAGTTAAGCCAAGCTAAATCAGCATCAGGCCAAGTATTAGCATCTATCTCAACTGGTAGCACCTGTGCTGATGCCATCATGCCACTTACTAAGTAGGTTGGATAAGCCACCTTTGGATAAAGAACTTTTTTGCTCTGTAAAAATGTTGGCAATAGCGCAATAAATTCTTTTGAACCAATTGAGGGCAAGACATCAAACTCTCCACTTACACCAAGGTTTTTAATTGCCCACTGCCGAATCCCTTGACGCAACTCCTCTGTACCACCAGTTACTGGATAGCCAGGTGAGTTACTAACTTGGGATAGTCGATCTTGAATAAATTTTGGGGTGGGATCAACTGGGGTGCCTTGGGATAAATCTATAAAACCATCAGGATATTTTTTTGCCTTTTCACCATATGGTGCCAACAAATCCCATGGAAAGTCTGGCAGTTTCAGAAGAAACTTATTTCTCTTGTGGTGGTAGTGCTGCAACTATTTCATGGTCCTTACCAGTAGGACCAAGTTTTGCTGCGCCCCCAGGAGAGCCGATCTCTACAAAGAACTTAGAGTTGACTTCACTAAAATTTTTCCATTGCGATGGCACATCATCTTCGTAGTAAATAGCTTCAACTGGGCAGACTGGCTCACAGGCACCGCAATCCACACACTCATCAGGTTGGATATAAAGCATGCGGTCGCCCTCATAGATGCAATCAACTGGGCACTCCTCAATACATGATTTATCTTTAACATCCACACAAGGTTGAGCAATTATGTAGGTCATGCCACTCCTTACACCTAGATCTGCCTAATTAGGTAGAGAATACTGCCATCACGCTAAATACTTATACAGCCTTAAGTTTAGTAGAGAGGGTCAAATGCAGCCATCAGCGGCTCAGATTGGTGAGCGGGTAAGCATTCGCTTGCATGACCCGCAAGGTGGCTACCGAGACTTACTGGGTATTTTAGTGAGTGAAAACACGGTAAAAAAGAAAGATGGCACTTTGATTACCTTCGATCCAAGCAAGATCGCAGTATGGAAGATTGTGCCCAATAAATGAGTAATAAAGAGATCTTATTATTTGATACCAAAAGCAGAAAATTACAACCACTGGTAAGTAGCAATGGCAAAAATTTAAGAATCTACAGCTGTGGGCCTACTGTTTATCGAGATGCCCATGTTGGCAATATGCGCACCTTTCTACTGGGAGATTTGATCACCCGACTAGCAAAGTCCCTAGATCATTCTGTTGAATTTATTCAAAACATTACTGATGTTGGTCATATGTCAGAGGATTTTGTAGAAGATAAAATGCTGGCTCAGGCAAAAGCTGAATCTAAAGATCCCTTTGAAATCGCTCGCACCTATGAAAAAAGATTTCATGCTGACCTAAAAACTCTAAATATTAATCCAGCTGATTCTTATCCAAAAGCTAGTGAGTGCATTGATCTGATGCATGATTTGATTGAAAGATTAATCAAATCAAATAATGCCTATGTTGGTAGTGATGAGTGTGTCTATTTTGATGCCCAATCTTTCGCTGGATATGGCGCCATCAGTGGAAATAGATTGGACTCACTTAAGCCGGGCCATCGCTTTGAATACACCGAGGATGGTGCAAAAAGATTTCATGCAGATTGGGCGCTTTGGAAAGCTGCTGTGGGGCGCAGTGAAATGATTTGGGATTCACCTTGGGGTAAAGGTTTTCCTGGTTGGCATATTGAGTGTTCTGCTATGTCATTGCACTACCTAGATAAATTTGTAGATTTACATCTTGGTGGAATTGATCTGCGCTTTCCGCACCATGAAAATGAGCGTGCGCAATCAAATGCTGCAATAAATCAGGATGCGGTTGCACTTTGGGTACATGGTGAGCACCTGCTATTTGAGGGCAGGAAAATGGCTAAGAGCACTGGCAATGTTGTCCTCGTTTCAGATTTAAAGGCAAAACATATTGATCCACTAGCATTGCGGCTTTGTTTTTTAGAAAACCGGTATCGAAGTCAAATGGATTTAAGTTGGGATAGCTTGAAGGCTGCGCACTTGTTGCTACAAAGGTGGCGGCAAAAAGTTCAATCTTGGAAGAATGACAAAGAGGTTGATCAAGCAGCGGTGCAAAGATTTATTGATGAGATCGTGGCTGATCTGCGGCAAGATCTTGATACACCAAGGGCTTTGCAAAAATTAAGAGGGATTGAAAAATCTGAAACTATCTCTGCTGCAAATAAGTATCAAATTTTTATTGCAGCGGATAAAGTATTTGGTCTAGATTTAGATAGGCAGCCTTATAAAAATGAGCTGCCTACCCAGCTTGCGCAGTTACTAGAGCAGCGAGTACAGGCAAGGACTGCAGGTAATTTTGCTGAAAGTGATCGCCTGCGAGATTTATTAGCTGAAAACAAAGTAGTTGTGAGAGATAGTAAAGAGGGACAGAGCTGGGATTGGCTAATCTAGCGAGAGTTTGATCTTGACAAAATTAAGCTAAAAACTACTACTGCAAAACCACTAATTAAAAAAAGATTTCCATAGGTATTACCATAAATCAATATCTCATCACCGTTACCTGGTGTACTGGCTCTGATTACTACTGCTAGCCAGGTTGCACCGGCTAAGACTTGATAGCGCAGGTAATACAAACTTTGACCAACAACTTTTATGCCTAAGTAGGTAAGCAGTAATGATGCAACAAATCCAAATGGTGGTATGTAATTATGTAATAAGATTGCACCAAAGGCGATTAATGCACCAAATAGCACTGACTTTATGATCTTCATTATTTGACTCCAGCAAAAATATCTAACTCTCTACCATTTTCATCAAATGGTGGCGATATTTCCCCTTTAACCAAGGTGTAATACTCATCCGCCCATACCGATAGACCTAAGTTATTTGATAGCACAAAAAATGGTCCATCAACAGATATTTGGGTGACATGGGCTTTCATGGCAGCTAATTTTTGTGGCACATACTCCTGCGCCTTAACTACTGAGGTTACTAGCTCATCAGCTTTAGCAAATGGCAGTTCATCAACACTTTCGGCGCCGAAAAATTCTGAGCCCATCTCTTTCATTTTATCCATACTGGTTTGCAAAACAGATCTTGGCATTGTGTTCCAATAAATCTTTGTAATCAGCCAGCCTTGGTTTGCTGAAATTTCAGCAGCCCGCATGGCGACTCGATGTGCTTTTATGTGATCGGGATGTCCATACCCACCAAACTCATCGTAGGTAATCATAACTTGTGGCTTAATCTCCAGAATTACTTTGACCAACTCATTTGCCGCTTCATCTAGATCAGATTGCCAAAAAACATCATTGCGCTCATTTTGTGGGGCACCGAGCATGCCGCTATCTCGCCATTTTTTATTTGGTGATCCTAAGAAACGAAAATCACTGATTCCAAGTTCAATCATCGCATCTTTTAATTCAATCTCACGATGATCACCTAGCTTGTCATCTTTATCACTTGCTAAATTTTTTAAACTGTCTACTAGTACCTCTCCTTCTTCACCTCTGGTGCAGGTAACCAAGGTGACATGTACTCCTTCTACAGCATATTTAGCCATTGTTACACCATTGTTGATGGTCTCATCATCTGGATGGGCATGTACTAATAACAATCTTTTTTCTGCTTTCACCCGCACAATATAACTATAAAAGTAATAAAACCTGACAATTTATCTAATTACAGATTAGAATTGATAAGTGATGGATGAGAAAGCAGCACGACTGCCCCGTGATGAACGCCGTGCGCAACTTCTAGTTGCTGCCCTTGAAGTTTTCACAGCTGCTGGGTATCACTCAGCTGCAATGGATGAGATTGCAGATAGAGCCAAGGTTAGTAAGCCAGTTCTATACCAACACTTTCCTTCGAAGCTAGAACTTTATCTTGCGGTATT
>SHVD01000060.1 GCA_009691185.1 Candidatus Nanopelagicaceae bacterium
TCAATTCGCTTATTTATAATTGCCTCAGCAATATCTACTAATCGATCAGATGCTACTTCAAACTCTTTAAAGTATTTAATTCCTGATTTATCAAAGCGATCAAGTCCTGGCAACATGGTTCGCTCAATTCGATCAATTGCTACCTCCATTGAGTCAGCTATTGCTTTTGTATATTGGGCGGAATCTAAGCCAAATAGGCAACGGCTTACGATTTCAAGGGTTAGTGCCATCATCTCTGGTGCCAACTCAATACTAGGTTTATCCCGCCACTTACTAGTGTGCTCATTTACTAAGTTGTACATAATCGCGACATAGCCATCTAAATTGCCATGGTGAAATGGTGGTTGCATCATTCTTCGGTGATCTAGGTGAATTGGCTCTTCATTAGTCAATAGGCCCTCACCTAGTACTTTGCGCATTCTGGCAAAGCCAACACCCTTCACAAATTTATGCTGCTGGGCAACACTTACTTGATGGACAGCATTAGGAGAGAAGAGTCCAATAAATAATCTTCTGGATAAAAAGAATGAACAACTATCACCATACTTGTGTTGCATTTTAAGTAAAAACTTTGGGGTATCAATCATGAAGATGGCGGTAAGTAGATCTGAAAATATTGGATTAGGGCCAGGCAGATTTGTATCGCCAAACCAGTTTTTTCGAAAGATTGGCTCCGGAATTGGCGTGTACTCATTTGGCCTTGGCGCTGAATAAGGCTTTGAGGTAGCGATGCTCATGGCTTAACTTTAGGCAGATTTACTCTTAAATAGGAATGGCTATATGTAGGGTTTGGTGAATTTGTTTGGATTAAGTTAGCCTTAAGCCATGTTAACGACAGGTAAATCCTCATTACTTATATCTTTATTTAACTTGTCATCTCTGCTTCTTCTTCGCCGCGGCGGGGCCAAGTAACCGGCTCCCTCGTCGCGGAGGTTGGTCGTACCGGTAGACCATATTTAACCGACGAGGAGAAGAAATAAAATGAGTAACTTTCCAGAACAACGTAAGTCACAGATGCCGATATCTCGGTATAGCCCATACAACTCATTTCCAAATAATGGCTCATTACCAGATCGCACCTGGCCAAATAAAACAATGAGTAAAGCACCAAAGTGGTGCTCGGTAGATCTACGTGATGGCAATCAAGCATTAATTGATCCAATGGATGCCAATCGCAAATTAGCCATGTTTAAGTTGCTAGTAAAGATGGGATACAAAGAGATTGAGGTTGGATTTCCAGCTGCTAGCCAAACTGATTTTGATTTTATTCGAAAAATTGTTGAAGAAAAATTAATTCCAGATGATGTAGTTATTCAAGTGCTAACTCAAGCAAGAAAGCCATTAATTGAGCGCACCTTTGAATCAATTAAAGGATCAAAGCAGGCGATTGTGCATCTTTATAACTCAACCTCAACCCTGCAACGACGGGTGGTATTTGGCCAAGATAAAGATGGCATTAAAAAAATTGCCACCGATAGTGCCCAGATCTGTCTTAATTCAGTTAAATCTGTGCCCGGCACATTGGTCTCATTTGAGTACTCACCTGAGTCATACACTGGAACTGAGCTTGAGTTTGCAGTAGAGGTTTGCAACGCAGTGAATGACATTTGGAAACCAACACCTGCTTGGAAAACAATTATGAATCTGCCAGCAACAGTTGAGATGGCAACTCCAAATCTTTACGCCGACTCAATTGAGTGGATGCATCGAAATTTAAAGTATCGAGACTGTGTGATTTTAAGTTTGCACCCACATAATGATCGTGGCACAGCAGTTGCAGCGGCCGAACTTTCATATCTGGCAGGTGCTGATCGAATTGAGGGAACTTTGTTCGGTAATGGGGAGCGAACTGGAAATGTTTGCCTGGTTACCTTGGGGCTAAATCTTTTAAGCCATGGCATTGATCCAATGATTGATTTTTCAGATATTGATGAGATTCGGCGCACCGTTGAATACTGCAACCAGATGCGTGTGTCAGAGCGTCATCCATATGGGGGCGATTTGGTCTTTACTGCATTTTCTGGCTCACATCAAGATGCAATTAAAAAAGGCTTTGATCATATGGAAAATGATGCAAAAACTGCAGGGGTAGAAAAAGATAAATTCACTTGGGCAGTTCCGTATCTGCCCATTGATCCTAAAGATATTGGTCGAACATATGAGGCGGTAATTAGAGTAAATAGCCAATCAGGTAAGGGTGGAGTTTCATATCTGATGAAGCATGAGCATCAATTAGATCTGCCGCGCAGATTACAAATTGAGTTCAGTCAGGTAATTCAATCAAAGACTGATAGTGAAGGTGGTGAGATAACACCGGAGGCTATGTGGCATATATTTGAAGATGAGTATCTTCCTGCGAAAAATAATCAATGGGGTAGATTTAAATTAGCTGCCCTTGCTCAAAGCTCGCAGATGGATAAAGATGTTGATCTATCTATTGAGTTACTTGATAAAAGTAAAGTACAAAAGTTATCTGGCACCGGCAACGGTCCAATTGCAGCATTTGTAGCAATTGTAAATGCCTATGAATCAAAGTTATCGCTTCGGGTTTTAGATTATTACGAGCATGCCTTATCTGCCGGTGGGGATGCAAAAGCTGCTGCCTATCTTGAGTGTGAAATTGCTGGCAAGGTTTATTGGGGAGTAGGAATTGATCCAAGCACAACTACTGCAGCCCTTAAGGCAGTTATCTCCTCGATCAATCGCGCAGTTCGCTAACAAGGACTGACTTACTCCTCTAGTAACTTAGGGGTATGCCGCTATACCGCGATCAGGCGATTGTGCTCCGCACCCAAAAACTAGGGGAGGCGGATCGAATTATCACTTTGTTTACCAAAGAACATGGCCGGATTAAAGCGGTTGCAAAAGGAGTGCGCAGAACTAAATCAAGATTTGGTGCACGCCTTGAGCCAGCAAGTTATGTTGATCTGCAGTTATATACCGGGCGAACCTTTGACACCGTCACGCAAGTAGTCAGTATTGAAAATTACGGTGATATTTTATCTAGTGATTATCAAAGCTGGACGATTGCAAATGCTATCTTGGAAGCAGCTGAGCGCTTTACCCAAGCAGAGCATGAACCAGCGCTGCAGCAGTACTTATTAGTTGTTGGTTCATTAAAGGTGCTTGCTGATAAGAAATATGACCCTTCTTTAATATTGGATGCCTACCTTTTAAGATCATTATCAGTTGCAGGATATGCACCATCGCTAACAATCTGCTCCAGATGTGATGCACCAGGGCCACATAAGTTTTTCTCACTTCAAGGTGGTGGTTGTGTTTGTCTGGTTTGTAAGCCATCGGCAAGTGCTGCTCCTGCGCAAGCGACTCTAGATCTAATGGCTCATTTATTAACTGGGGATTGGGAGCAAGCGATTAAGAGTGAGAGTAGAAATCGCAATGAAGCCTCCGGCTTGATCGCCGCTTATTTGCAGTGGCATTTAGAGCGGGGCTTACGATCCCTGCCATTAGTTGAGAGAATTAGTCGTGGTTAAAAAGACGAGCAAGGGAAGTCGGCGAAAAAAAGTTACACCGCCAACCCCGCATCGCACCGGTGTTACACCGCCAAATATAAACCCAAAACAAATTCCTAATCATGTGGCGCTAGTAATGGATGGCAACGGTAGGTGGGCAAAACAAAAAGGATTACCAAGAACTGCCGGCCATGAAGCGGGTGAGGCTGCATTATTAGATATGGTTCATGGAGCTATTGAAATTGGCGTTAAAGAGTTAAGTGCTTATGCATTTTCAACTGAGAATTGGAAAAGATCACCGGACGAGGTTCGATTCCTGATGGAGTTCAATCGCCAAGTCTTGCGAAAACGTCGCGATGAAATGAATGCGATGGGTGTGAAGATTCGCTGGGTAGGCAGAGAAAAGCGGTTATGGGCCGGAGTTTTAATGGATTTAAAAGAGGCACAGGAGTTAACCAAAAACAATAAAGTGTTGACCTTAAATATGTGTGTTAATTACGGCGGCCGAGCTGAGATGCTAGATGCAGCGGTTGCTATTGCAAAGGATGCTCTTCGCAGGAAAGTTAAGCCAGATTCATTATCTGAAAAATCACTCAAAAAGTATCTTTACTCACCCCAGATGAGTGATGTGGATTTGTTTTTAAGATCATCGGGGGAGCAACGGACTAGTAATTTTTTAATGTGGCAATCAGCCTATGCTGAGATGGTATTCCTAGATGTGCTTTGGCCAGATGCGGACCGGCGCACACTTTGGAAAGCGATTGAGATTTATGCCGAGCGCGAGCGAAGATTTGGTAAGGCGTAATTAAAGATTAGCTATCACTACCCACATTATTGCCACGCCACTTAGTGTTGAAATCATAGTGATCTTGGATGGATGTCGGGAGTGAGCCTCTGGCAAGATATGTGCAGTAGCCAGATAAATAACAATTCCAGAAAATATTGCTAGATAAATTGCAAGATTGCTATTGCTTATTGTCAGAGAAGAACCAACTGCAGCACCACCTATGCGTGCCACTGCATCAACTGCTAAGAGAAACTTTCCACGCTTTTTCCAACTTCCAGTTTTAATAAGCAAGGCAACAGTATTTAAGCCGTCACTAAATGCGTGAACAAGCATTGCAATGAAAACTGCAAAGCCAAGCTCATTACTTACCTTAAATGCTAAGGCAAGAGCCACACCATCTAAAAATATATGTCCAGCCATGGCAATTGCGCCCACTGTGCCAGCGATCTCAAATGTATGGGTGTGCTCATGACCATAATCAGACTCTGCTGGTTCATGAGAACCGGCAAACTGTTCGATGAAGTGCAGTGCGAGAAATCCAGCAATCAATGCAACCGATACAGTTTTAACCCCAATTAAATCTTGAGAATTCATTTCAAATATTTCTGGAAGTAGATCAAAGCCCACCAATCCAAGTAAGAGTCCAGCTGACAGACCCAGGACCAAATGAAAGCGATCTTTGGCGCGAAGGGCTAGTAAACCACCCAAAAATGTTGCTATTACTGTGGTAGTTGCAAGTGCGATAACTAACATTTACGTAATCTAGCGTAAGGTAGTGCAGTAAGAGCAAGCCGCCGACAGCCAGCCGGATGGAGATTAAATGGCGCAAGATCGATTAGAAACAATTGTTTCACTCGCTAAGAGACGTGGTTTTGTCTACCCCTCATCTGAAATCTATGGCGGACTTCGCGCCTCCTGGGATTACGGTCCATTAGGAGTTGAGTTAAAAAATAATATTAAGCGACAGTGGTGGAAATCCATCGTGCAGGGCCGCGATGATGTGGTCGGTTTAGATTCCTGCGTAATTTTAGCTCGCGAGGTTTGGCAAGCCTCCGGTCATGTTGAAACCTTCTCCGATCCATTAACTGAGTGCACAGGTTGTCACAAACGTTATCGAGCCGATCATTTAGAGGAGGCTTATGAAAATAAGCATAAGAAAAAAGCTGCCGCACTTACTGAAATAAATTGCCCAAACTGTGGCACCAAGGGCAAGTTCACCGCCCCTAAACAATTTTCCGGACTCCTTAAAACTTATTTAGGACCGGTTGAGGATGAATCAGGCTTGGCGTATTTAAGGCCAGAGACTGCGCAAGGAATATTTATTAACTTTGATAATGTGGCATCAACCTCACGCAAAAAGCCACCATTTGGTATTGGCCAAATAGGTAAATCATTTAGAAATGAAATTACTCCTGGAAACTTTATCTTTAGAACCCGCGAATTTGAGCAGATGGAGATGGAATTCTTCGTTGTTCCTGGCACTGATGAGCAATGGCATCAATACTGGATTGAAACCAGATTAGCTTGGTATAAAGATTTGGGAATTAATCCAGACCGGCTTCGAATCTTTGAACATCCAAAAGAGAAGCTCTCTCATTACTCAAAGCGGACCGCTGATATTGAGTATAAGTTTGAGTTCACTGGAACTGAATGGGGCGAGTTAGAGGGAATTGCAAACCGAACTGATTTTGATTTGAAATCACACTCTAGAGCATCTGGTGAAAATCTAACCTGGTTTGATCAAGAGAAAAATGAAAGATGGACTCCTTATGTAATTGAACCAGCAGCTGGAGTTGATCGCTGCGCGCTGACATTTATGTTAGATGCCTATACCGAAGATGAAGCGCCAAACTCAAAGGGTGAGATGGAAAAGCGAGTGTTGATGAAATTAGATTATCGATTAGCACCAGTAAAGATTGGCGTGCTGCCGCTATCTAGAAATGCAGATCTATCGCCAAAAGCAAAGGATTTAGCTGATTCTCTGCGCAAGCATTGGAATGTGGATTTTGATGATGCCGGCGCGATTGGTAGACGCTACCGCCGCCAAGATGAGATTGGTACACCATTTTGTATCACCATTGATTTTGAAAGTCTAGAAGATCAAGCAGTCACAATTCGAGAGCGTGACACAATGGCACAATCTCGAATTGCACTTGATCAGGTTCAAAATTATCTTGCCACAAAATTATTAGGTTGCTAATTGCTCACCAAGGTTAAACCACTTCATCTGCCAATTTCTAATGGCAGATT
>SHVD01000061.1 GCA_009691185.1 Candidatus Nanopelagicaceae bacterium
TCAGTTAATGGTTGCAGCAATGGAGTGGGCGCTAAAAATCTGCGCACTCTCTCCAACAGCACTCAAAGCTCTTAAGCACTCTTTCAATGCCGATACCGACCATATCGCTGGAATCGCCGCACTCTCCTTTGACGTTTTAGATCTCTACACAAAGACTGATGAGTCGAAAGAGGGCGGAAAAGCTTTCACTGAAAAACGTCCACCCAGCTTTGAATCTTTTAGGTAAGGGTTACTGCGTAGTTACATTGGCAAAGCCGAGTGGGCTTTCCTGAGCGCACCTGGGTAAAACATTGGCAGAATCGGCCAATTTCATGAAAAATCACCCGACATATCGCGCTAGGGCATTGACCAGAGCACCTGAGGCATAGATTATTGGCATCCCTATCCTGCTTCTGTGGGATCCGTTAATTTGAGGAGAGCGCATTGAAAATATTTAAAAAGGTGATTGGAGCAGTTGCGGTATTAAGTTTGGTGCTAACTGGTGCGTCACTAACATCAATATCCGCACAAGCCGCCTCGAAATGTAAGTCACCAATTCTAATTGGTGCTGCAATGGCGCAAACAGGCTTTATGTCACCATTTGATGGTCCTGCAGTTGTAACTGCACAGATTCAAGTGAACAAAATTAACGCTGCTGGTGGAGTACTAGGCTGCCAACTTCAATTCAAAGCTGTAGATACAGGTACAGATCCTGATAAGGCTGCACAGATTGCAACTACATTTATCGGTCAAGGAGCTAAATTACTTCTAGTTACTTGTGATGCTGACCTCAACTATAAGAGTGCACTTGTTGCCAATACTGCAGGTGTATTAGTAATTGCTCCTTGCGTAGGCTCAACTGCGATGGGTCCAAATAATGGACTTAAGTTAGGATTCTCAATGGGATCAGCAGTTCCTGGTGAAGCAGCGATTATGGCTGAATATGCCGCAGCGCACTTAGGCAAGACAGCGACATTATTCAAAGATATGTCACTTGCTTACACAACAAGCCAATGCGATGCATTTGCAACTCGATTTAAGAGTCTTGGTGGTCGAATTGTTTCCACACAAGAGTTCAATCAAACACAGGCTGGACACCTTGCAGCTCCTGTAGATGCTCAAGTTGCTGCCGCCAAGAAAGATGGTTCAAAGGTCATTGCCCTTTGTTCATATCCTGGAGGTGGTGCGGAAGCACTCGCTTCGATTCGTAAAGCTGGCTTAGACACTGCCGTTATTTCTGGTTTTGGAATGGATGGTGCTTTCTGGCTTGGTGCAGTTCCTAATCTAAGCAACTTCTATGTCGTCACATATGCATCAGTGTTCGGAGATGATCCAAACCCTGGTGTAAATACTTTGATGGCTTCATATAAGAAAGCAACTGGGCAAAATGCAGCTACTGGTGGATTCATCACAGGCGCAGCTTCAATTGATGCTTTCGTTGCTGCAGCAAAGCGTGCAAATTCATTTGATGGGGTAAAGCTTGCCTCCTCACTCGAGTCCTTCCGTCGAATTCCAACGGTTGCTGGACCAACATCATTCTCTGCAACACTGCATGTGAATGTCACACGTCCAATGGCGGTTATCCAAGTAACTAAGGGAGTTCACCGCTTCCTGGTTTACCAATCTGCGAAGCGACCAGTTCTTTAAAAAGTCGCAAAGCAAAACTTCCTTAAAACCAGAAGCGAGTGCCATAATTGCACTCGCTTCTGGTTTTAATTGCCCGAGATTTATTGAGTAAACAGATATATGAGGAGAGAAATGTCGCTGGGATTTGTTGCAGAAGGTTTAAGCAAATCTTTTGGGGCCCTTGAAGTTCTCAATAATGTTTCTCTCACAATAAAACCAGGAGAGACCGTAGGCTTGCTTGGTCCTAATGGTGCTGGAAAAACTACTTTGATCAATATTTTAACTGGTTATGAACACGCAGATTTAGGTTCCATCACATTAGATGGACAATCACTCAACAAATTGCCCACCCACACTCGCGCTCACAATGGTCTAGCCAGGACTTTCCAGTCAGGCAGGCTATTTTCGCAGTTAACTGTCGCCGAAAATATCGCCTTAGGCGCTTTGAGTGTGGGTGTATCTAGCAAGGTGGCCGAAAAACGAACTAAGGACATCCTCGGAATTTTAGAGATCGCAGATTTGGCAGAAAATCGAGCTAATGCTATTTCGCATGGAAATGCACGACTAGTTGGTTTGGCACGCGCCGTAGTTGCAGAACCTAAGTATTTGATTATGGATGAACCGGCTGCGGGTATCAACGAGCATGAAAGTCCAATTCTTCTTGCAGCTTTAAAGACCGTCGGCAAGACTTTGGGTTGTGGAATGCTTTTAGTTGAGCACAACGTTCAATTAGTCATTGATTTCTCATCCAGAATTATTGTTTTAGCAACTGGAAATTTGATTTACGATGGAACACCCGAGCAAGCGCTTTCAGATCCAGCTGTGAAATCTGCATATTTGGGTGAAATGTCCTTGAATATTACGAATGTGAGCCATTGACAATATGCAAATTCTTGAAATAGAAGATTTAAACTCTGGATACGGAAAAGTTGATGTCCTATTGGATATCACTTTTTCTATGAAAGCCGGTCAATGCTTTGGAATTGTTGGGCCAAATGGCGTTGGTAAATCGACTTTACTGCAAACAATTGCGGGCGCAATTAAGCCAAAATCTGGTTCTATTAAATTGCTTGGTAATGAAATTTCCGGAAGAAACCCGGAGGACATTGTCCGTAGTGGCTTGGCATTAGTGCCTGAGGGAAGACAAATATTCGGTGGTTTAACGGTAATGGAAAACCTACAACTTGGGTTGACAGGAAGAGCGGATAAAAAAACATCACATCAGGCAATCGAACATGTAGCAGAACTTTTTCCAGTCATTACAACTCATTCAAAACAACAAGCTGGTTTATTAAGTGGAGGGCAGCAACAGCAATTGGCTATTGCTCGAGCATTGATTACCGACCCAAAGGTTTTGCTTTTAGATGAACCAAGCCTAGGCCTTGCACCAAATATTATTAATAACTTATTTAGTAATCTAAAGAGAATTCTTGAGGCTGGAACAACCCTCTTAATTGTCGAGCAGCGTGCAAATTTAGTGACTAAATTTGCTGATGAAATTCTTATTTTACGTGAGGGATTGATTCAGGATCGTTTAAATAAGATAGATGCACAGGACGAGAACAAACTAAAAAAAGCGTACTTTGGGTTAGGGGCAAATGAGTGATACAGACAATTTTGAATGCTCTTAGTCTTGGTGGAACATACGCCCTCGCTTCACTTGGTTTGGGGTTGGTTTTTGGCGTAATGAGATTGGTGAATTTTGCATATTCAGAGTTGATAACTATTGCTGCCTATACCTTAGTAATGACTAACCAACTGCCGATTATGGTGAGTTTTCTGTTCTCAGTGGTTGTCACCTCATTGGCAGCAGTTCTTATGGAATTGCTCATCTACCGCAGATTACGTGGAGCGGCACCAGCGATCATGCTTGTTGCCTCATTTGGGTTGTCCAAATTGCTTCAGCAGGTTTATGAATTATGTTTCGGTGCCTTACCTAGATCGGCATCGATTGCTCCGTGGATGAGTGGCGAGCTCAAATTTGCCGGAGTTTCAATCACCAATGCCAGTCTTATCACGGCCATCTTAACGATTGTATTGCTGCTAGCGATGAGATATTTGCTCAATAAAACCTCATTCGGTATTCAACTAAAGGCAGCTTCCGCAGATTTCCGAACTGCTCGATTACTGGGTGTGCGCGCAAATCATTTGATTTCTCTAGCCTTTGTAATGAGTGGAGTACTTGCCGCATTTGTGGGTGCAATTTTAGTAGTCGGAAATCCGCAGGTTGAACCTATGTTTGGTATGAATATGACCATCTTGGCGCTAGTAGGAATTGTCATCGGTGGTATCTCGTCATTACCAGGTTCGGCACTCGGTGGTTTTATTGTTGGTGTCATCCTTAGTTTATTAAACACATGGCTTGGTAATGGCCGTGTCTATAGCTACTCCTGGTTATTTGCAGCCGTTTTCATCATTTTGCTTGTAAGACCAGGTGGATTGTTGAGCAAAGGACAAGAAATGGAGCGAGTCTAATGTTTGCAAAGAGCTGGGTTAAAGGGTTAACGAGATTTTCATTTACTGAGATATTCATTCCTTTAATTATTGTCGCAGGGTCATCTCTCTGGTTATCGGGAAGATCTACAAGTCTCTTGCTGTTTATAAAGTTCACTTTGTGCTACTTAATGATGGTGCTTTCTTTGCAAGTTTTCGTTGGAAATTCTGGTGTTCTCTCCTTCGGCCATGGATCATTTGCCATGGTTGGTGCGTTTGTTTCTGGGTTAGCAACTGCTCCATTAGTAATCAAACAACATGCCATGTCGCTTAGTAATTTGTGGCAACCACTTGTCGACTTTAAATTGAATTTGGGAATGAGTTTGTTAGCATCCGCAATAGCAGGAGGAGTCTTTGCAGCCCTTACTGGTGGATTTTTGATGAGGTTAAATGGTTTGGCAGCTGGTATCGCAACATTTGCCTTACTTGGAATTACTTATAATATTTTATTCAATAACAATCATATTGGTCCAAGCAATCAAGCGTTGCCCGGTGTCTCTCAGTTTTCAAGTCTGACGTTGCCATTAGTTTTAGTTTTACTGGCTATGGTTCTGGTCTATTTTTACAATCTGTCACGTCTCGGACGCACATTGCGTGCTACACGCGAAGACAATATGGCTTCACGCGGGTTAGGCATCAATATTGTTCGTGTTCGCTGGATGAGTTTCATGTTCTCCGGACTCCTTGCTGGCCTTGCAGGAGCTATGTATGCCCACGTTGGCGGCGCAGTTCAAGTTCAAGATTACTATCTTGGATTTACCTTTTTTACATTAGCAATGCTCATTGTTGGTGGTAGCGCAAGCTTATGGGGCGCAGTACTTGGAACAATCGTTGTCTCGGGAGTCAGTCAGATTCTCTTAATGTGGGAGCAAAGCACTCCCGTCTTAGGTGTAACAATTCACTTACCAATCGGTACTCGTGCAATCGTGATCGCTGGAATGCTTGTTGTGATATTGCTGTGGCGCCCGAACGGAATTTCAAATGGTAACGAATTTAAATTGCCTAATTTTTTGAGCAAAATTAAAGTGTCATAAATCTTCCACCATTTACATCTAGGACTGCGCCCGTGATGTATGAGGATTCATTGCTTGCTAGGAAAAGTACAGGATCCACGCACTCTCGAATCTCTGGCATTCGGCCAAGGGGAATACCTGCAAGCACATCGTTGCGCTCAGTCAGAGATAAATTCTCAAACATCCCTGCTAGTCGATCGGTAAGAAATAGTCCTGGAGCAATTGCGTTCACTCGAATATTTTCTAAGCCAACCTCTTTTGCTAAACGTCGAGTGAGTCCAAGTATTGCAGCCTTAGCTGCCGCATATGGCACGCCCGTTACTGGACTCACACTTCTTCCGCCAATAGATGAAAAGGTTACGATCGCACCGCCACCTTTTTTCTTCATGTATGGAACCACGGCTCGAGCACAGTAGTAAGTGCCTTTTACATTCACATCGATGACTAAATCCAAATCTTCATCTGAAATATCATCCATGACTCGTGGGGTTCCAAGGGATCCACCAGCCGCAGCTACCAATATGTCGAAATCTCCAAGTGAGTTCGCGAGTTCGCCAATTGCTTGAGTTACAGCTTTGCCATCTCGAACATCAACTGCTCGGCCATCAGCTGTAACATGCTTGGCCCGTAAACTTTTGAGCACGTCAGAAATGGCGGCCTGATTATTATCAATGACTGCAACGTGCGCGCCTTCTTGCCCAAACTCATGAGCGATAGCTGCGCCCAATCCCCCGGCACCCCCGCTTATAACTACGGTCTTGCCAATAAATCGATTGCGGGTCATAAATTTCTCTCCATTAAAAGCTCTCGCAAGATGGCCATCTATGCGCTAGCGTACCCCAAGGTTCGTGTCGCTTCCTTGACGATAGTCAATTATTCGACATATCAAGTGAGAATATTTTAGAAGGGTATGACATGAAGATCCTTTCCATCGGTGGCGGTGCAGCTGGGCTCTACTTTGGAATCTTGATGAAAAAGCTCGACCCTAGCAACGAAATCACTATCCTCGAACGTAACCGCCCCTATGACACCTTTGGTTGGGGAGTTGTCTTTTCCGATCAGACTTTGAGTAACTTTGTAAGGGCGGATGAGCCAACTGCGCGAACCATTTTACAATCATTTAATCACTGGGATGATATTGATGTTCGAATCAATAACACCAGCATAATTTCTGGTGGGCATGGCTTCTGTGGAATTGGAAGAAAACGACTTCTTAATATTCTCCAAAAACGCGCCGAAGGTCTAGGAGTGAAATTAGTCTTTGAAACCGACAT
>SHVD01000062.1 GCA_009691185.1 Candidatus Nanopelagicaceae bacterium
AGTAAAGTTCCTAATTTTAACCACGCTGCCATTTACTAAAATCTCTCCACCGGTTATTTCGTGCAAGCCAAGAATACTTCGGGCTAGCTCACTGCGACCTGCTCCAACTAAGCCATACATACCTAATACCTCACCTGGATAAAGTGAGAGTGAAATATTGCGATGACCAAGGGAGGTTTGAAGATTTTTTAACTCAATTACTGGTGTGGCATTGTGATCTACTCTTCGAGTTTCTGCCTTACGCTCAGCAAGATGGCGGCCAACCATTAAGTCCACAATCTCACCCTGCTTGTAATCAGCAAGTGGCATTGATTCAAGGACACTAACGCCATCTCTAAGCACTGTTACCGTGTCACAAATTTCATATACCTCTTCAAGCTTATGGCTAACAAATAAAATGGCAGTACCTTGACTCTTAAGTCTTTTGATTACATCAAATAGTTTGCTTGTTTCACTGCCAGTAATTGAGGCGGTTGGTTCATCCAGCAAAATAATTTTTGCATTAGTCACCAATGCCTTGGCAATTTCAACTAGCTGCATCTGTGCAACTGATAAATTTTTAATCCGCTCAGTTAGGTCAATCTCAAAGCCAAGAGTTTCAAGTGCTTGCTTTGCTAGCCGAGTCCGCTCTTTACGATCAATTATTCCCAATTTAAGTGGTGGATTATGCAAGGTAATATTCTCTTCAACTGAAAACTCTGGAATTAAATTTCGCTCCTGGTGAACCACTGCAATACCAGAATGAGTTGACTCAATTGGATTATGAAATCTTTTTTCTACGCCTTGAACCTTAAGCGAACCAGAATCTGCTAAATATACTCCGGTAATAATTTTAATCAATGTTGATTTACCAGCACCATTTTCGCCAAGCAGTGCGTGTACTGTGCCACTAGTTAAATTTAAATTAACCTCATTAAGTGCCTGCACACCCGGAAAGGCTTTCGATACTTTGCTAATTAAAAGTTGATTACTCATATTAATCCCTTGATTCCCTCGTTTTGGCGTTCAGTTCTGCGTCTGCGCCATTCACTAAGGGCTACAGTTGAAAGCGTAACTACTCCAACGCTTAGGGAGACAATACTTGGATCTAATGAGTACTGAGCTCTGGCAATATCAACCAAGCGCACAACACCTGCTGCAATTACTGTTCCATAGATTGCAATGGTCCCACCTGACATTAAAACTCCACCGATAATTGGAGCAGCAAAGCTGGCAAGCAGCCAGTCACCACCAATTGATCTATTAATACCAGGTAAAGATGCAATAGTAATAACAGATGCCACACCAATTAGTAGTCCAGAAAGTGTGTGAGCAATAAAGATAGATCGATTATTTGAAACTCCAGATAAGCGGGCTGCCAATGGATTACCGCCGGTGGCTAAAACTCTCCGACCGATGATTGTTCTACTGAAAAATAGTGATAGCAAAATTGCCGTAATAATTGCAATTACTAGTATGTATGGAAAACCTAGGAAGTTTCGCTTTCCAAACTCAGGAAGTGAGGATGGGTACTTATCAATAGTAAAGGTCTTAACTAGTCGATATTGAAAACCGAGCAAAATTGTATATGTGCCTAATGTGATAATAAAGCCATTTAGTTGGGTTAGTACTACTAGTGCACCATTTATAGCACCCATCGCAGTTGCCGAGAATAATCCAATAAAGATCGCAAGCCAGATTGGTAAATTATGATCGGCCATCAATACCGCCATAATTGCGCAACTAACCCCACCCATTGTGCCAACAGCTAAATTCATTTGACCAATACATAGCACTACCATCTGAGCTAATCCGATAGCGATTGGTACCGCCAAATATGTTAAGAAACCCTGTAGTGATGCTCTAGATAAGAAGACGCCATTTGATGTAAGGACTAGGGCTAAAAAGCCAATTACAAATATAACTGAGAGTGAAAATTCAGTCATTCGATTCTTGAAAAATACAGGTAGCTTCACTTTTTTTCTCGCAATTTAGTTGAGGTAAACATTTTTTGGATTTGCCCAACAGATAGTGCTAATAGTAAGACTAGGCCAAGTGCGATATTTAATGTCTCAAGCCCAATACCCTGAACAGATAATCCTTGGCGAATTACCAACGTCATCATTGTGCCGATAAATGTACCGAGCACTGCTACCGCCCCACCTGCCAGTAATGTGCCACCTAATACCGGTCCTAGGAATGAAGGTAACATAACCTGACTACCAATAGCTGCGGTGAATGAGCCGTTTGTGTAAGCAAGCATTAAGCCACCGATGCCAGCTAATGTGCCAGAGAAAATATGTGCTGTCATAACTCTATTTTCAACTGGAATTCCAGATAATTTTGCAGCTCTTAGATTTGAACCGGTAGATAACAACTCACGACCTATACGAGTCTTTGAAAACATAAATGAAACCAAGATTAAGCAAAAAATCGCTGGAATTAACATCATTGGTAGCGCTTTTGGTCCACAAATTGGTCCTAAACAAAAATCAGCTAAAGATTTGCTGCGCCAGTAATCCATACCCGCTGGTTTAGTAGTAAATGCTGCAGTTGCACCGGTAAATGTTACATAGATAAAGGTAACTAAACCAAGGAGTGCGAAATCCATAGCTAAGGTAACAATAAAAGCATTTACCTGTGACTTAACAATTATCCAACCAGTTATTGCACCTAGTAATGCACCTGCTAAGACACCTAAAATTGCTCCCTGCACCAAGGTTAAGCCCCAGTATTGGTATGAAGCTCCAGCAACTAAAGCTGATACCGCAGCCATTCTGCCAACTGCAAGATTTAAATGACCAATAGATAAAACACATAATTGGGCTAAACCAATTACTGTCAGTGTGGCACCATCACGCAAAAGTGGGTAGATAACAAAGTCAACATTAAAAAATGCGTAGTTACGTAGGCCAAAAAAGATAAATAGCGCGATGGTTAGTAGGGTTAAAACAACTCTTTGGTCATTAAATATCTTTTTAAATTTCAATTTTCACCCGCAATTTATCAATTGCATCAAAATCCCAATCAATTCCAAGCCCGGATTTAGTCGGAGCTAACGCCATTCCACTTTCAATTTTAATTTCACTCTTAGTTACACCCCGTAACTGTGGAATGTGTTCAACATATAAACCATTTGGAATTGCAGCAGCTAAACTGACATGAATCTCCATAAGAAAGTGAGGGCAAACCTTCAGGTTAAAACTCTCCGCCATGTGAGCAACCTTAAGCCATGGGGTTATGCCACCAACCCGTGCGACATCAACTTGCACAATTCCTACCGCGTTTTGATGCATATACTGCTGAAATTGTATTGCTGAATAAATAGTTTCACCGACTGCAATTGGAATACTTGTTGATCTGGCCAGAGCGGCATGACCAGTTACATCATCTGCTGGTAGTGGTTCCTCTAACCAAAATAGATCAATTGGCTCAAATGCCTTTGCACGTTTTACTGCCTCTGCCAAAGTGAAGGATGTGTTGGCATCAACCATGATGTGCATATCTTTCCCAACAGTTTCTCGAACCGCCATTAATCTTTCAACATCTTCATGCATCTTTGGTTTTCCGACTTTAAGCTTTACACCTGGCCAACCTTTTTTCTTTGAAGCAACTGCACCTGCTACTAACTCCTCCGTTGACAGATGAAGCCAACCACCCTCTGTGTCATAAAGTGGCACACGATCACGAAATCCTCCGGCAGCAACTACCAAACTTTGATTCTCTCGCTTGCACTTTAAATCCCAAATTGCAGTATCAATTGCTGCAACTGCTAATGAGGTAATAGCGCCAGTTTCAGTTGCCCTGGTTGAATAGTAAATTTCACTCCAAACTTTTTCGATTCGGGAGCTATCCATTCCCTTTAATTTTGGAATGAGGTAATCTCGCAACATGGCAAGAACTGCGCTTCCACCAGTACCGATGGTGTAGCTATAGCCCACACCAGTATTGCCATCTGCTGTTGTTATTTTTACAAAAATTGTCTCTTGTTTTAAAAAAGCTTGAACTGAGTCTGTTCTTATCGTCTCAACTGGAATATCAACCAGAAAGGCTTGGACATCAGTAACTTTGCTCAACTGAAAAACCTTTCTGTACCAAGAGTATTAAAAAGGTAGTGCAAAGATAATAATAGAGGAAGGGCGATCAGGTAGCACCTGATCGCCCAGTCCGAACTTACTTTTTAGCTCTTACAGGTCATGTACTCGTTCTGGAAAGCCGCAAGGATTTCCTTTGAAGTAGCTTGACGTGTGTCGTTGTAAGTATCAACGTTGTCCTTTGTTACCAAGAATGAACCGGAGTCTACGTATAGACCAGGTGTATTCATGGTGCACTTCTTACTTCCAAGTGCTGAAAGAACCCATGATCCAACATAACCTTGTCCCCAAGGATTCTGAACAACTGTTCCAGAAATTACACCAGACTTAATTGCATCCAAGATCTTTTGGTCATCATCAATTGCAATAACCTTGATTGGAAGCTTAGTTGATGAAACTCCATCAGTTGCAGCAACAGCTGGGTTGTAAGCAGTTGTAACGATTCCGTTAATCTGCTTGCCCTTTGCTGCTAATAGATCTGTCACAGCCTTTGTTGCTGACTGTAGATCTGAGTCAATGTCAGTGATTGTGGTTAGAAGTTTTACTTTTCCACCAGTCTCTGCAATTGCCTGCTTGACACCCTCCATACGACGGATTGTGTTTGCATCCACTGCGTTACCAGTTAAGTGAACAAGATTTCCCTTGCCACCCATCTCTTTAATAACTGCAGTTGCTGCAAGGTATGCAGCTTTGCCAGTATCAGTACTCAAGCAGAAGTCTGCTGAGTTTTTCTGTGGCTCTTTAACAATGTCATAGCCACCTGGGCATGATGCAAGGGATCCAACTGCGAATCCTTTTGCCTTTAGACCAGCGAATGTTGTGTTGATATCTGTTGGTGAAACACCAAATACACCAAATGCGTTATAGCCTTGAGCGGCTAATGCATCAATTGCTGCATTGTGCTTGGTTTGATCCCATTCACCTGTTTCATTAAATTCTGTTCCGCCAATTCCAAATTCAGCCACTGCAGCTGCTCCGCCATCTTTCCATGGTTGGAAATAAGGATGAGCTCCACCTGGCACAAGTCCTACTTTGATTGCTCCAAATTCTCCGCCTGAATCTGCAGAGTCAGATGAACTTGAACAACCTGTTAGAAGTAGCGCAACTGCTGCCAGTGACGCTATTAATGATTTTTTCATTTATTCCCTTTCGATTATTTTCCTGACCAACATAAAGGTTTTGGACAACCCCATGTAACTTGGCTGACACAAGCCTTTACCTGTTCGGTTGATAAATCAATCATTCTTTACTCAATTGATATAACAAAGTTGTAATTTATCAGTTCAAAAAGGGGTAATAGTGCCGGTCCCTAAAGCCTTTATTTAGAGTTCCAGAATGTGGACAAATTTATTTTATCTGGCCCCGCCATTGTGGGCCATCTGGGTATTTGTAATCAGAGACTGAAGCAGCAAACATCTGAGCGCCTGCTCCCGCTTTTACTGGTGGCATATACCGAGCATTTCTAATATCGGTTGGTACCACAAAGTGTTCATGTAAGTGATCGACAAACTCAACCACGCGATCAGGATTTTCACCACCTACTGCAACGTAATCAAACATCGCCAGATGTTGCACCATTTCACATAACCCAACACCACCTGCGTGCGGGCAAACTGGCAAACCAAATTTAGCTGCCATCAAAATTATTGCGATATTCTCATTGATGCCGGCAACTCTTGATGCATCAATCTGCACAAAAGATAATGATTTTGATTGCATCATCTGTTTAAAAATAATGCGGTTAGCAACATGCTCCCCGGTCGCTACCTTCACTGGCGCAATCGCTTTTGCAATAGCGGCGTGCCCTACTACATCATCTGGGTTTGTTGGTTCTTCAATCCAATGCAGATTCACATCCCCTAAGGAGTTGAGCCACTCAATGGCCTGATTTACATCCCAAACTTGATTGGCATCAATGGCTAACTTGATGTCAGGTCCCACTGCTTGCCGTACCAGTTTTAATCGCCGCTTGTCATCCGCTAATGAGACGCCACACTTTAATTTAATTAATTTAAAACCATCAGCTACTGCTTGTTTTGCAAGGCGCACCATTTTTTCATCGGTATAGCCAAGCCAACCTGGCGTGGTCGTGTACGCAGGTAAGCCATTAGCAATTAGATTGGCCTCATTTTTAACGCGGTTGACCTGTGCCTCAGTGAGTATTTCAAGCGCTTGCGCTGGAGTAATTGCATCTGAGATATACCTAAAATCAACCAGATCAACAATCTCTTGCGGAGAAAGATCAGATAAGTACTTCCACAATGGCTTACCACTTACTTTACAAACTAGATCCCATAC
>SHVD01000063.1 GCA_009691185.1 Candidatus Nanopelagicaceae bacterium
TTGCCTGAACACACCCTAAGGCACCAGCAATTGAGGTATCTGCTGTGAAGCCCCAACCAATTGCAGCCACATCACATTTAACATTTCTTATCCTTTTTACTTTAAAATTTCGATTTATAACAGCAATATCAACAGATTCTAATTCACCATTATCTCCCCGGTGAGCGGCAACAACTGCTTGGCTAAATCTGGCTCGGACCTTTCCTGCACTAATAGTTTTTATGTAGTAAAAAGCCTCTTTAATTTTTGAGATATTTTCAAGTAATGTCAAAAGGGAGAGCAACCAGCGGCGGGATTTATTAGCTTCAAGTAATTCAAGAACTGATCCACCAGCTTTTATGACACCAGCTGCTACCGGCAATAAAAATGGTCCACTGCCTGCAACTACAACTTTTTTACCAGCAAGAACCCCATGCCCCTTTAGCAATGACTGAACCCCGCCGGGTGTCATTACTCCTGGAATATCCCAGCCAGGAAAAGGCAACGTGCGATCATATGCACCGGTGCAAATCACCAGATTCTTAGTATTAATAATCTTTTCAACACCTTTGTAAATAACTCTTAAGGTATTTACACCTTGCTGATGGGAGGCACTCCATATCTGAGCCCCAGACCAAACCTCTATTTCTTTTCGAGCTTTCACTGCATTAATTAGAATTAATCCCGTTTCTAAATCAAAGTGCTGAATTTGTTCGTGATCAGTATCTTCAGTAAAAGTTCGCCAGTACTGCCCACCTAATCTAGGGTTGTTATCTAGCAATAAAACCGGTGCACCAGCTGCAGCAGCAGAGAGTGCAGCGCTTAAGCCAGCGGGTCCTGAGCCGATAATTACTACGTTATGCATTTGATCCCACCTGTGTTTGTACTTTCATTCCTGGTTTAACCTCAACTATGCAAGCTCGTTGGCTCGCGATGCCATCGATTACAACCAAACAATCAAAGCAAACTCCGATACCACAAAAAACTCCACGGGGATTTTGATCAAATCTTGTTGTCCTAAGTTTGCGCACATCGGCGGCAAGTAAGGCTGCGCCCACTGATTGACCACTCTTTGCAGTGATGATCTGGTCATCAAATGTAAATTTTATATCAGATTCTGACATGAGCACTTTCCTTAAACCGTTTTGGTGAGAATGGTGTGGGATCCATAAAAGTTTTATTTCCAGTAATTTGGGCGGTGATTAATTCACCAGTTGCGGGTGCTAGACCAATGCCTGCTCCTTCATGTCCTGCGGCATGCCATAACCCAAGCACATTTGCATCTTCGCCAATCACGGGCAAATGGTCTGGTGCATAAGGTCTAAATCCACGATAGGCACGAAGAAATAACATATTTGAAAGAATTGGAAACAATGATATTGCTTGCCTGGCTAGTTGGCGCAGCACTGCTACATCCAAACCTGATTTAAAGCCTACTCGTTCACGAGAGGCACCAATCAATATCGTGCCACTTTCAGTTCCTTCAACTACTGCTGACGATTGCAGACCAGCATCACTGCTTGCAACATTTGCAACATAATCTGCGTCATAAACTTTATGGTGGACAATTTTTGGCACTGGAGAGGTGACAAGAATGAAACCTCGCCGAGGCATTATTGGCAGGTATGAACCAGCCATGTTGGCGATCTCACCAGCCCAAGTTCCAGTTGCATTAATGATAATCGGGCAAGAGTAATTATTTTTATCAGTTTTTAATCCAATCACTCTTCCTGATGAAATATTAATTGCTTTAACATTTTCTCCTTGAATAAACTGACCTCCACGTTTCCTAACCGCACGCATAATTTGAGCGGCAGCCAGCATTGGTTGGCATTGAGCATCTCCAGGATAAAGAACGGCATACTCAACAGTCTCTGAGATTAAAGGTTCTATTTTCCTAATACCAGCTGCATCCAATTCAACAACTTCAATCCCATTAGATTTTTGCAGTTGTGATAGTTTTTTTAGATTGGCGATCCCCTTTTCACTTCGAGAAACTACAACCCCACCCTTTGGTTCAAGTTCAAAACCACCACCAATATCTGTGTTCAATTCAAACCAAGCATCACGAGATCGAACCGCTAAAGTTAATTCAGCGCTCGGTTCCTTATCTGATACCAAAATATTTCCCTCACCAGCCCCAGTAGTGCCACTGGCAACTGGACCGCGATCAATTACTAAGACTTTAAGGCCAGCATTCACCAGAGATAAAGCGGTGCAGGCTCCAACCACACCAGCGCCAATCACGATCGCATCCGGGTTTTTCATGACACAAATCTACTGTCAGTACCCCGTGTTTAACTATTAGTAGTGGGTAACCTCACCAAAGATAAGGAGTGGTATGTACACAATAAACCTGATCTCAATTCCATTTGTCCTTTTTATCGCCTGGGCAAAAGGTAGGGGATTAATCCGATGGGCCTTTATGGCCTACATATTTGGATTTTGGTCAATCATAGTTTTATTTTTAGTAAAAAATCGGCCAATTAAGCTTTATCAGATTCCACAACCTTTGAAGGATTTAGTTACAGCCCGTACTTTTAAAAGGGAGTTGAAAGAGATTAAGTATCCACTTGATCTACAAAAAGATATTTAGTTTTCCACATTTTTAATAGTACCAAGAAATACGCAATCACAATCCGATTTGATTAGCCCATGTTTGATTTTAATATTAATCCTGAACAAAAAAAAGGGGTATTAATTCTCTTTGCACTGACAATTGGATTGGCTGGTTTCTATTTTCTTAACTCCCGTCCGCAAGTAGAGAGTGTTGCAATTCAAGAGGTCACCCCTATGGTCGCACCGGTTGCACCTGCTGATTTAATAATTAATGTTGCTGGAAAAGTTAGGAATCCTGGTGTCTATCAACTACCACCAGGATCTAGAGTTATTGATGCAATTAAAGCAGCAGGTGATCAACTTAAAGGTGTTGATATCAGTGATGTTAATCTAGCTAGAACTTTGGTGGATGGTGAGCAGATTTTAGTTGGTAGCGTGAAGTATTCATCAGGCAAAGTGATAATAAAGAAGATTTCACCGGACAATCCATTAGATATAAATCGAGCAACTTTGGCGCAGTTAGATACATTACCTGGAATTGGACCGGTTACAGCTGGACGAATTATTGATTATCGAATAAAGGTTGGGCGGATTAATAATTTAGATGAATTGAAGAAGATATCTGGGTTAGGTGGATCAAAATTCGAAGAGATCAAAGCCTTGCTACGCGTTTTATAGATTATCGGCTATTAGTAATTAGCTGTACCTTATGGTGCAGTGCGGTAGTAACTAATTTATTGCCAGATTTAAAAATAGTATTGTTAATACTTTTAACAATACTTCTGCTGGTATATCGAAGCAGATCAATCTCAATACTGCTGATTGCAGCAATTGTTGGCATTGCTGTTGTTGGTTTTCGACAGGCAGCCCTAAATAACCAATTAATTCAGAGCAAAGTTGGTAGTTCGGTATTTGTAGAAGGTGTAATTCAAAGTGATCCAGTCTTTAAGTCTGGAAAGGTTAATGGCTCCTTCAGATCACCTAGTCAGTACAGCTCTCTATTTAAGGTGAAAAAAATTGATGGGGTGAAGATAGATCTTCCGTTTCGACTTAAATTTGATACAAAAAATAAGCTGCAAATTGATCAGATGATATCTATGAAGGTAAAAGTAGTTAAAACTAGAGAACGAAAAGTTGCAGCACTAGTTATTGCAAATGGTGAGATTACAATCCTTAAGCAACCGAGGGCACTATTTGAAGTAACTTCAAAGATAAGAGAAGATTTCAGAAATCTAGCTCCAACAACTGCAGCTGGTGCATTGATCCCCGGATTAGTGATAGGAGATACATCACTTCAAAGTGAAGCTTTCACGGAACAGATGCGAAGGGTTGGTCTTTCTCATTTGACAGCGGTTAGTGGTGCTAATTTTGCGCTAGTTGCTACTTTTTTATTTTGGCTTTTGCAATTCATCGTTAAAAATCTAAAGAATCGGTTGCGACTTATCTTTCTCATTCTTCTGCTATTTATATTCCTAGTAAGGCCAACTCCATCTGTATTGCGAGCAGCGGTTATGACAGCGGTGGTGCTCCTTGCTAAATTCTTTGGTGAAAAATCACTTGGCATTCCCTCGCTCTCAGTAGCTATAACTTTATTGATACTTCTAGATCCACTGCAAGCTATTGATCTAGGTTTTGTGCTTTCAGTACTGGCTACTGCTGGAATTTTGTTACTTTCACCCTTCATTGAGCAGAAATTAAGTAGGTATATAAGAACTGATTGGATTGTTCAAGGGATTTCAATCCCAGTAAGTGCAACAGTGTTTTGTTTGCCAGTTATAGTGTTGATATCAGGGCAATTATCACTTGTTACTGTACCGGCAAATATTCTAGTGGCACCAGTTATTGCACCCATAACGGTGCTTGGTTTTATCTCTGCAATATTGTCACCATTTATAACTACAGTTGCCCAGCTTCTATTTACAATAGCTACACCTTTTGCTGCTTGGATTGTATTTGTCAGCGAGTTAATGGCAGATATTCCACTTATCTCCTTTAATCAAAGCGGCGTGTTTATTTGTCTATTCTTGATCGTGTTTTTAGCAATTATAAAAAAGCGGATACTGATTGCTCTGTTAATTCTTATTCTATTCATTGGTCAGATTATTCTGTCTGCACAAATGTGGCCAGGCCGGAACTGGCAGATAGTAAATTGCGATGTTGGGCAGGGTGATGCTCTGGTGGTTAATCTTGGAAACTCAAATGCAATATTGATTGATGTAGGTCCAGAACCAGTCAAAATTGACCGCTGCTTAAGAAGGTTAAAGATTAATTCTATTCCACTACTAATCCTTACTCACTTTCATGCTGATCACATTGGGGGCCTTTCTGCGGTATTAAAAAATAGAAGAGTTGGAGAAGTTTGGATCTCGAATTCCACAGAGCCAGCTGGTTCATACAAACTTACGGTGCAGGAGTTATCTGGGCTAAATGTCAAAGTGGTAAGCCAAGGCCAAGAGTATTTCTTGCCAGATTTTAATGCGCAAATATTAGTTGTTTGGCCAGCGACAATCTTGAATACTATGCCTGCCCTACCAGGTGATGGCTCTGCTGCTAATAATTCCAGTGTTTCAGTAATAATTAAAACAAATAAGGTTTCAGTGTTTGCTGGAGGTGATATTGAGCCTGCAGCTCAAGAGGAGATTACTAATTCAGGCTACTTAAGAAAGGTTGATGTTTTAAAAGTTTCTCACCATGGCTCTGCTCATCAGTATTTACCTATGCTGGACCAACTCATGCCAAAGATTGCAATTATCAGCGTAGGCATCAATAACTCTTATGGGCATCCATCTGGGCAGTTCATCGATCATTTAACGAGCAAGGGAATTCAGGTCTGGCGCACAGATCACTCTGGTGGGATTTCACTTGCCACACCTAATAAGATCAGGGTTACTGGAAAAGAATGGTGGCAAATTAGGTGGGGTTAGTTTTAATCCAAGGCGCAGAGGGCTTATTAGCTGATCGGGCTGTCTCACAAATCATCGCTGAACATGCAGCGGCGCAGGTAACTAATATTTCAATTGAAGATATCGAAATTGGCTTTATCACCGATGCCTTAGCCCCATCACTTTTTGGAGACCAAAGAATTGTAGTTATCAAAGAGATTCAAGATTTAGACGGTGATTGCAGTGATGAAATTATCGCCTATCTTGAAAATCAGGATGAGTCATTAACGCTAGTTCTTTGGCACAAAGGTGGAGTCAAGGGCAAAGCATTGGTTGATAAAATCAAAAAAGCTGGTGCTCAGATTATTTCTGCTGAAGCGATAAAAAAAGAGAGTGAAAAATCAGAATTTGTTCGCTCAGAGTTTAAGCGGCTAGGCAGAAAAATAACCCCAGCTGCCATCCAGGCATTGATTGATTCACTCGGTAGTGATTTGCGTGAGCTCGGTGGTGCATGCACGCAGTTAGCAAGTGATGTAGCGCTGCAGAAGACTATTGATGAAGAGGATGTCACCGCTTATCAGCAGGGCAGAGTTGAGAGCACTGGATTTGATGTTGCAGATGCTGCTCTTGATGGAAATACTGCTATCGCCATAATTAATTTAAGAAATGCCCTTTCTACTGGCACTGACCCAGTTTTGATTGTAAGCGCACTGGCTGCTTCGTTTCGAACCCTCGCAAAAGTTTCTGGTGAGTCTCGCAGCGTTAAATCTTATGAATTAGCACAAACTTTGGCATTGCCACCTTGGCAGATTGATAAAGCGCGTAGGCAGTTAATTGGCTGGAG
>SHVD01000064.1 GCA_009691185.1 Candidatus Nanopelagicaceae bacterium
CATAAGCTTTAAACTCAGATCTGTTTCAAAGATCAAATCATCATCAACAACTATTATTGGTAAAGCTTTTTCTAGCACAAGAGTTGGAATCAACTTCTTGCCTGGTCCTAAATTAGTGCAGCTATTAATCTGCAAAATACTATTACTTGCCAAGGCTGAAATAGCGGTGGGTAGTTTTGCCATATCTTCAGCAGCAATATTTAAATATATTTTTTTCGGGGTTAATCGTTGATTAAGTAGTTGCTCAATCACAGTATTCAGAGTTTGGAATCTGGCTGGATGGCTAGTCAAGGAGATTACATGCTCCCAACTTACATTTTTAAACTCCTTACTATTTGGTGTCAGTAAATGATTAAGAAGATTGTTGCCATCACCTGCCCTGAGTAAATTTATATTAGCCATCAACTCATTGTGATGCTTAGTTGCCTTACTCCCAAGATTTCTAGCAGTTCTAATTAAATAATAAAGTGCAATAAGTTGCAGAACTAGAATTATTATCAATATCCCTCTGTTCATTAGCTCTGCCTAACTTTGTTGTAGTTATACTAATTTCATGGATAAGCCAGCCATAATTCTAGCCACTAGTAATGGTATTGGCATGGGGCATCTCACTCGGGCCAGTGCAGTCGCTGCTGAATTGAAGAGTTTTGCAAATCCAATCATTATCTCCATGGCAGCTGGAGTGGTGGAAGTGCCAAAGATTGCTGGTGTCAGATTTGAGTATGTTCCCGGTAGAGATCGAAAGTGGATGGGAAGATTTGCATGGGACAGATATTTGCGGGATCGAATTGTTGCGTTAATTGATGAGACGGGTGCAAAAATTGTTAGCTTTGATGGCGTAGTTCCTTATCCAGGAATTATTGGGATTAAAAGTATTCGACCTGATGTGAAACTAGTTTGGGTGCGCAGGGGTTTTTGGCAAAAAAGTTCAAGAAGCTACCTGCTCTCGCTGCAATCTAAAATGATGGATTTGATTATCACCCCAGGTGATTTTGGGCAAAGTTATGACCATGGCCCAACTGTAAATAGGAATGATGATGTGCTGCTAGCGCCAATATCAATTTATGATTCAAAAACTGCGTTAAGTAGGCAGGCAGCGCGTAATCTTTTGGGTATTGATCAAAGTCGCCCAGCGGTGTTGGTGCAGTTAGGAGTTGGTGAGGCTGATCTAAATGCAAAGATGAACGCAGCATTATCAGGATTGCTAAATTGGCCAAATTTACAGGTACTCCTTACTAAGGAGCCAATAGATGCAAATGGTAATCAGTTAGCCCCGGTTGGCCTTGATATAAAAATTATTAGACACTTCCCACTTGCAAATGTGCTGGCAGCATTTGATGCTGCAATCTGTGCTGCTGGATATAACAGCGTACATGAGGAGCTGGCTGCAAAAATTCCTACCTTATTTATTCCTAATATCCGCGGCACTGATAATCAAGCAGCAAGGGCTGCTTGGGCGGTGGATAATCAGATGGCCTTATCTGTTGATCAAGGTAATTTAAAGCAGATTACCGCAACTGTGGCCCAATTAGCGGTGCAAAGTGTGCGGGATAACTTGGCGAGTAATTGCAAAAATCTTCCAGAGGTAACTGGTGCGGTGCAGGTCTCTAATATATTTAAAGAGTTAATTAATCAGCCAACTCGGCACCAGATTAATTTAGGAAAAACTTTATTCAAATTAAAATTGCAGGATACATTCGGCAGGGGATTGCGTGGTCTTATTTACTCATTATTACAACTCTTAACTATGGTTTATCGATGGATTAAGCCACACAAAGATGTAGTTGTAAATAAACCTACTGCAATAAAATTAGTTGAGGGTGAGGTGAGTGATTTATCTAAAATAATTAAGAGTGGTGAGCCATTTGAGCATTTGCTTACCGGTGCATCAGATGCATATAAATCACGGCGAACTCAGATTGCAAGTGCGGCTTACTTAAAGTAATTAGCCAGCAATTCGTAAATACCAATGCAGCCCTGTATCCTTACACCTGCACTTCGCCCCCTTAGCTCAGTTGGTAGAGTGTTTCCATGGTAAGGAAAAGGTCATCGGTTCAATTCCGATAGGGGGCTCGAGGAGAAAAAGTTTGGCGGGGTAGCTCAGCTTGGTAGAGCAAGCGGCTCATAATCGCTGTGTCGTGGGTTCAAATCCCGCCTCCGCTACAAGTTAGAAACAGGCAGTAATTTCAGTAAATGGTGAGGGTCAGGTAACCTCACCCAAAGAAATTAACGAAAGTTAATTTAACTACAAGGCTAGGAGCTCAACCATGGCAAGTAAAAGTGCAGATGTTCGTCCAAAGATCACAATGGCATGTGTTGAGTGCAAAGAGCGCAACTACATCACGCGCAAGAACCGCCGTAACGATCCAGATCGCTTAGAGCTTAAGAAGTTTTGCCCGCGTTGTAAATCTTCACAACTTCATCGCGAAACTCGTTAATTAAAACCCGCCAATGGCCGGGAAAATTCGCATCTGCTTAATTGCAGAGGGCTTTGTGGATGATTTACTTATCTGTGTTAATTCAATTACCAAGCACACAAATACTCCGATCAGTATCTATGCCAATGGCAAAAGCAATTGGCTAGCTGCAGATTTGTTTGATTCACCGCAGATAACTCTTACCCAAGAAAAGAATCCACTTGGTTGGGGTAATTTAGTTAATCATTTTCTCAATACCTACGCCGAGGATTACCTGCTTATTATGGATCCCTCAACCACATTCACTGCAGATCCAATAGAGCTCACCCTTGATCAACTATCCACCGAATATCAAGCGGTGGGATGGAAGGGCGGGTTGGTTAATTTAGCTGATGATTGGAAGAGCACTGAAGATAAAGGAGTAGGTGAGGTGGATGTGTTATTTAGTTACTACCTAGCACTTGATCGTAAGTTTGCAATAGCAGCAGGTGGTGCTAATCCAAGTGCAAAGTATTATCGAAATGCTGATATTGAACTTAGCTTGGCGCTTAGGCAATTTGGTGGCAAATTGCTGCAAATAGATTTACCCCTTGCACAAGGGCGGCATCATGGTTATTACGATAGTGATCCTGATTACCGAGATAAGAATTCTCGCAAGAATTACCAACGGATTCTAGATCGGTTCAGAGGGAAAAATGAGATCCTCTGTGCCCGTAGATAGGCTTAGGTAATGGAGCAACTATCTGATTTCACCACACTTCGAGTAGGCGGACCTGCACAAAAGATTGTGCATGCTCACACCGAGGATGAGTTAATTGAGTTTGTAAAAGCAGCAGATGCGGCTAGTGAGCAGGTTTTAATCTTAGGTGGTGGGTCAAATTTATTAATTAGTGATTCAGGATTTGCCGGCACCGTAATAAGAGTAGAGAGCAAGGGAAGCGCCTTAGATTATGACGCTTGCAGTGGGGGAATGATTGAGGTGGCAGCCGGTGAGGATTGGGACAAATTTGTTGAGCTAACAATTAATAAAGGCTTTGCTGATCTGGAATCTTTAAGCGGTATTCCAGGCACTATTGGAGGTGCACCAATTCAAAATATAGGTGCATATGGACATGAGGTAAGTGAAACTATCGCCAGAGTCAAAGCCTATGATCGTAAAAAAAGTGGAGTAGTCACCTTGAGCAACGCGCAATGTAATTTTTCCTATCGCAATTCCTTGTTCAAGCAAGAAGTGGATCGGTATGTAATTTTAAGTGTCACTTTTCAACTGCGAAAAGGGGAGGTATCAATGCCGATTACCTATATCGAACTGGCTAATTACTTAGGAATTAACTTAGGTGAAAGAGCTGCGGTTACTAAGGTGCGCCAAGCGGTGCTAGAGCTAAGAGGACGTAAAGGTATGTTGCTAAATCCAGCTGATACAAATACTTACTCTGCCGGCTCCTTTTTTATTAATCCAATTCTTAGCAAAGCCCAGGCTGACAAATTACCTAAAGATGCACCGCGCTGGCCACAAGCAGATGGCAGAGTTAAAACATCAGCTGCGTGGTTGATGGAGCATGCTGGCATCAATAAAGGTGAAAAGTTGGCGGGTGCTCAGATTTCAAATAAACATGTTCTAGCACTTACCAACTCAGGGGATGCTAAGGCTGAAGATATTGTGGAGTTGGCAAAAAAAGCCAGAGCTGCGGTATTTGAAAAGTTTGGAATTAAATTACAAGCAGAGGTGAAATTAGTCGGCCTAGATTTAAACTAGATTGCCTCACTTAGTAATTTTTTAACTCTACCGATTCCCTCAGTAATGTCGGCATCACTTGTTGCGTAAGAAAATCTTAGGTATCCAGATGGTCCAAATGCCTCACCAGGAACTGCAGCAACTTCAACCTCATCCAAAATTAAGGTAGCAAGCTCTGCTGAGGTTTTAGGTGTCTTTCCACGAATCGTTTTACCAAGAACACCTTTTACTGAAGGATAGACATAAAAAGCACCAGTTGGAGTTGGGCAGGTAACACCTGGAATTTCATTTAATAACTTAACAATTAATTTACGTCTTCGGTCAAATGCTTCACCCATCTTATGCACCGCTGATAGATCGCCATTTAAAGCAGCAATCGCAGCTCGCTGTGGCACATTTGCAACATTTGCAGTGGAGTGTGAATGCAGATTTGTTGCAGCTTTAATAATGTCCTTTGGACCAATCATCCAGCCCACTCGCCAGCCGGTCATCGCATAGGTTTTTGCTACACCATTGATAATGATTGTCTGATCCGCCAACTTTGGTACTAATACACAGATGCTGGGAGCAGTGGCGCCGTCATAGAGAAGGTGTTCATAGATCTCATCAGCTATTACCCACAAATTATTTGCTAATGCCCACTCACCAATTTTCTTTACCTCATCTGGTGAATAAACTGCGCCAGTTGGATTAGACGGTGAACAAAAGAGTAATACCTTAGTTTTTGCTGTTCGGACCTTTTCCAGCTGCTCTACAGTGACTAAGTAATCTTGTGCTTCATCAGCAAATACCTCAACCATTTTTCCACCAGCAAGATTTATGCACTCTGGATAAGTTGTCCAGTAGGGTGATGGCACAATTACCTCATCACCTGGATCAAGTAGTACTGCAAATGCTTGATTAACTGCTTGCTTGCCACCGTTAGTTACTAATACTTGATCTGCAGTTATTTCATAATTTGAATCACGCTTTGTTTTTTTAACAATCGCATCTTTCAACTCTGGTAATCCAGCCACCGGGGTATAGCGATGATTTGCAGGAATCTTTGCTGCCGCAATTGCAGCATCAACAATGTAATCAGGTGTTGGAAAATCTGGTTCACCCGCGCCAAAACCAATTACTGGTCGACCTGCAGCTTTGAGCGCCTTTGCTTTACTATCAACGGCAAGCGTTGCCGACTCAGCAATTGCTGCAATTCGTTTTGAAACTCGCATCTTTTGTGATTCACTCATGTGGGTTAAGTCTGCCATCTACGCCTAAAACTGGCTTCCTATTTATCTCAGTTTTACCTTTCTTAATAAGCCATCTACACTTTTCTCTCCCGGCGCTTGTTTTAGGTCATGATTTTTCATGCCCTGATTCGGGACAAAGGGCAGTAGCTCAATTGGCTAGAGTTGCCGTCTCCAAAGCGGCCGGTTGGGGGTTCGAGTCCCTCCTGCCCTGCAATTAAAGATTAAAAGTTTTAACTTAAGTACAACTTAAGTACAACTTAAGTACAAGAGTAAAGGAATAGGTAGATGAGCGAAGAGATCGTCTCAACTGAAGAGGCCACAGGCATCTTTGGTCGCATTGCCCTGTTCTATCGTCAAGTGATCTCTGAGTTGAGCAAGGTTGTCTGGCCAACCCGCAACCAATTAACCACCTACACCGCAGTGGTTTTAGTTTTCGTTGGATTTGTTGTTTTAGTAGTTTCAGCCTTTGATTTAGTATTAACAAAAATAACTTTTTGGGTATTTGGCTAAGGTGAATTGGAAAATATGATGTCAATTGATACCCCAGCGAATCCACCAATGGATGCATTTGAGGCAGCATTAGCTGTTACTGAAACCGCCCCGGTGATTGAAGAAGTATTGCCACCGGTAGTTGAAGATGTAGTTTCAGATACTGCTGAAGAAAATGATGAGAATGCCGAATTTCGCGCTGCTTTGCGTAATGCCCCAGGTGAGTGGTTTGTAGTTCATTCCTACGCTGGATATGAGAAGAAGGTAAAAGGAAATTTAGTAAACCGCATTCAATCTTTAAATATG
>SHVD01000065.1 GCA_009691185.1 Candidatus Nanopelagicaceae bacterium
AAGAAAATGTTAAATCCGAAGGTGAAATAAATTCACGTGCACTGCCAACTGCATTAGATGATGCCATTATTCAACTCGTTTCTCGTCGCACAGCTTCTGTGCCTTAATTAGGTTTTGTTGATGATAAGTCTGCCCCTAGCAACTGACATTGAGTGATATCGCCACGAGAAATTTAACCAGCTAGCCAAGTATTACTGCTGAGGCGATGGTGAAGATGCCTAGAGCGATCATCACCACGCCACCAAAACGGCGCATAAAGATCAGCCTGCGCATATCTCCGGCAAGCCAGTCGCGAATAGTGCCAGCTAAAATACCGTAAGTACCATCTGAGATCAGCGCGACTAAGGCGAAGGTTGAACCTAAAAAAAGCAATTGCGCGGTTAGATTGTTTTCACCTTGATCAACAAACTGCGGCAAGATCGCTGCGAAGAAGACTATTGATTTTGGATTTAATACCCCTACCCAAAAACCATTTTTAACTGATGTGAAAAAATTAGGTTTTAACCCTTCAGCAGATTGCATCCCTTGGGCATCAGTTGCACTCGCGTTGATTGCCACATACCCCAGATAGATTAGATAGCCACCACCTGCCCATTGAACTCCGTGATATAAAACTGTGGAGTTTTGAATTACTGGACCCAACCCCACCGCCACTAAAACTGAGACTAGAAACATGCCAAAGGCGTTGCCAATTACGGTGGCGATAGCTGCGATTCTGCCCCAGGAGATAGCCCTGGCGATGGTGAAAAGCACTGATGGGCCTGGGGCCAAAATGATGAGAATTGTGGCTATCAGGAACTCCCAGAACCTGCTGGGGATCGCCTCGGAGATAAACACGCCCTGATTGTATGGGTTGCAGATATTGAGCTTTTCGGCTTAGATACTCGATAGTATCGATTCGATATATCTAGTAGATAGGAAGCCTGTGCGCTCGCGTTCTGAATCCTTGGAGTTCGCACTCCTTGGCCTGCTCTCCCAGGGGCCCTTACATGGCTATGAGTTGCGTAAGCGAATGGCGACAATCTATGGACCCTTTAGAGCTTTGAGTTTTTCCGTCCTCTACCCACAACTACGCAAAATGTTGTTGGCAAAGTTAATTGAAGAGACATTTACCAATGCTGGCGGATTATCTCGCAGGTCACGAATTGTTTATGAATTAACCAAAGCAGGGCGTGAAAAATTAGATTCACTAATGCAAAGTGTTAGCCCCGATACCTTTGAAGATGAGGGGTTTGAGGTTAGGTTCGCATTTTTTGGGCCGACCCCAAGAAATAATCGAGTAAAAATTCTGGAGGGCCGCCATCGTAAGTTGGTAGAGAAAGCGGAGATTGTTAGAAAAGATTTAGCAAAAATCCCTGAGGGTATTGATACCTATCTACTCGAGTGGCGTCGTCACTCATTGGAGTCAGCTGAGCGAGAGATCACTTGGCTTGAAAAAATGATAAAAACCGAAAGGAAGAGCTTGTGAGCATAGAAGATAAAGGACAGATTCGAGTTGCCATTGTGGGGGTTGGAAACTGCGCCAACTCATTGGTACAAGGAATTACTTACTACAAAGATGCAACCAACGATAGTGAGATTCCTGGTTTGATGCACCCAGTCCTTGGCGGCTACCACATTAAAAATATTAACTTTGTCTTAGCACTAGATGTTGATGCTAAAAAAGTGGGCATCGATCTTGCCGATGCAATTTGGGCGAGTGAGAACAACACCATCAAATTTGCCACAGTGGCTAAAACTGGGGTTATGGTAAAGCGCGGAAAAACACTTGATGGTTTGGGTCGTTATTACAAAGAAACAATTAAAGAGTCAGATGCGGCGGCAGTTGATGTAGTGGCAGAGTTGAAATCAGCCAAAGTCGATGTGCTTATCTGCTATCTACCAGTTGGTTCAGAGGAGGCAGCAAAGTTTTACGCCCAATGCGCAATTGATGCTGGGTGTGCCTTTGTTAACGCCCTTCCTGTCTTTATCGCATCTGATCCAGTGTGGGCTGATAAGTTCAAAAAAGCTGGACTGCCAATTGTTGGCGATGATATTAAATCCCAAGTTGGCGCCACCATCACTCACCGAATTATGGCCAAGCTATTCCAAGATCGTGGTGTTCACCTTGACCGTACCTACCAATTAAATGTGGGTGGAAATATGGATTTTAAAAACATGTTAGAGCGTGATCGATTGGAATCTAAGAAAATTTCTAAGACCCAATCAGTAACCTCACAATTAGATTATGATCTGGGCGCTAAGAATGTACATATTGGACCATCTGATTACATTCCATGGCTTGATGATCGCAAGTGGGCCTATGTCCGCCTTGAAGGAAGAGCCTTTGGAGATGTGCCATTAAATCTGGAGTACAAGCTAGAGGTTTGGGATTCACCAAACTCAGCTGGGGTAATTATCGACGCACTTCGATGTGCCAAGATTGCCCTAGATCGCAAGATTGGTGGACCACTTCTCTCACCATCTAGTTACTTTATGAAATCACCACCAGAGCAGTACACCGATGAACAGGCATTTGCCAAGGTTGAGCAATTTATCGAAGGCAGTATTGAACGATAAAACAACGTAACTCATTCAAACTTCTAAGATTTACTTTTAAGGAGTTTGAAATTTCTTAATTACAGTGTTGCAAACAATGTCTACTGCCATCAGGAAGGATCTGCAAATGTTTGCAGGGAACATTTAATTTATCAAAAGCAAGATCACCAAAATGGGTCCGATAAGCAAGTGCTAGCAAAACCCTTAAATTAATCTCTGTGTTTGACCGCAAGGTAAAAGCTTGAGCCACCCGGGAGACGGTATTTTCTATCACCTTTTCGGTATGGGAAGTAGCTTGGGCAATTGCTGCGTTTGTTAGGCCATCGCATAAGTGCTCACAAACTAATTGCTCAAATGGTGTCAGTGGGCGCACAATTATATTTACCTGCAAGTGCGCCTCCATTCTTAAGCCCTCAATCTAGCCCATATATTCAAGTAATTTTTGATTCATTGCTCGCTTATCTTGAGTATTATTACACCATGAGTTTTATAAAAATGGAACAAATTGGTCCAGTGCTAGCACTCACCTTAAATAGGCCAGAGAAGAAAAATGCTATCACACAGGAGATGTATCAAACTTTAGCTACAAAGATCAATGAGGCAGCAGCAGATTTTGCAATCAGAGTAGTTGTGATCAACTCCAACGGAGATTCATTTACCGCTGGTAATGACATAAATGATTTTGCAAATAACCCAGCAATGGATCAGGGATCACCAGTATTTAACTTCCTATTTGCTATCCACAATTTTCCTAAGCCATTAATTGCAGCGGTCAAAGGTCGGGCAGTTGGTATCGGCACCACCATGCTGATGCACTGCGATTTAGTAACTGCAAATCCAGATACTAAGTTTTCCATGCCCTTTGTCTCTCTCGGCTTGGTGGCAGAAGGTGGCTCTAGTTACCTATTTCCCAGATTAGTAGGACATGCCAAGGCGGCAGAAATATTCCTTACCGGTCGAACATTTTCCGCAGATGAAGCGCTGGCGATGGGATTAATCAACAAAATTACTACAGATGAATTAGCAGCGGCGATGGAGTTTGCCAATGAGATTGCCGAGCAACCACCTGACGCGGTTATAAATACCAAGGCGCTGCTAAAAAGTGGCTCACATGAAGCGCTAAATCAGGTGATGCGTGCTGAGGGTGAATTATTTAGAATGGCAGCTGAATCTGATGAGGCTCAGCAAGCATTTATGAATTTCTTAGCTAAAAAAAGTAAGGTCAAGTAATGACATTAGCCGGCAAACGAATTTTTATAACAGGTGGCTCCCGTGGGATTGGTCTTGCCATCGCCCTTCGGGCTGCCAAAGATGGTGCTTTGATTGCCATCGCCGCTAAAACTACCGAGCCACATCCAAAGCTTCCAGGAACCATTTTTACTGCCGCAAAAGATATTGAAGATGCAGGGGGGAAGGCTTTAGCAATTGCATGTGATATTCGAGATGAAAATCAAATCGCAGCAGCTGTAGAACAAGCTGCTAAAGCATTTGGCGGAATTGATATTTTGATTAATAACGCATCAGCGATTAATTTAACAAATACTGAAAACACACCCGCAAAAAGATTTGATTTAATGATGGGGGTAAATACCAGAGGAACTTTCTTGACCTCACAAGCTTGCCTACCTTATTTAAAAAAGAGTGCACAGGAGGGAGGAAACCCTCATATTTTGATGCTCTCACCACCACTTTCTATGAAAGGCAAATGGTTTAAGCCCCACCTTGCCTACACAATGGCAAAGTATGGGATGAGTATGTGCGTATTGGGATTAGCCGATGAGTTAAAACGAGATGGCATTGGCGTAAACGCATTATGGCCACGAACTGCAATCAACACAGCTGCCCTTGCAATGATTCCAGGTATGGATGTTGATTTTTGTCGCACTACTGAGATCATCTCAGATACCGCTTATATAATTTTAAATCGATCTGGCAAAGAGTGCAGCGGTAATTTCTTTATTGATGAACAGGTTCTTGCAAGTGAGGGGATTACTGATTTAGATAAGTACGCAGTTGTTCCTGGCAATAAAGAGTTTGTTAATGATTTATATGTGGATTAAAGCTTAAATTCTTTGTGCTCATGCTCAGTTTCAGCAATTCCTGAGGAGTATTTAGCTTCATAATTTCCAATTCGCCAAATTAAAACAGATATTAACCATGCCCCCACAAAAGAGGCAACAATAAAGAAGCCCACGCGGTTTAAATCCAGCCCGGCAATAAAGGTAAGTGGTTGGTAATTATCAATATTGGTTTTATCTGATAACACTCCAACAAATTGAATTGTGCCGATTACAAATGCCATAAAAATAGATAAACCGGTGGTGGTGATGTTGTAGTAAATCTTGCGAAGTGGCGAGGTAAAGGCCCAGGCGTAAGCTTTTGTCATAAATATTCCATCAAGAGAATCCATGAGTGTCATTCCAGCAGCAAAAATTAGAGGTAAGGCAATAATTGCGAGGGGTGGCAGAAAGCCCCCAACGGTACCGACTGCTGCTGTTGCTGATAGGGCAAGGAGTGCCACCTCAGTTGCGGTATCAAAACCTAATCCAAATAAAACTCCAACTGGATATAGCTGCCATGAGTGATCGAAACCTTTTTTAAAGGCTCCTCTAAAAATGCGTCGCATTAAGCTGCGCTCATTTAGAAGTTGAGTTAGGTGTTCATGGGAAAATTTGCCACTTTTAGCTTGTTTCCATACTTTGATTATTCCAACCAAAATAACTAAATTTAAAATGCCAACTAGATATAGGAAAAAAGTCGAAACCGAGGCTCCTATTATTCCACCTGTCTCAGCAAAATCTTTTTGGAATTTAGCTGCTTGGCGGGCAGCAAATGCAACACCTACGCATAGGGCCATCACAATTGTTGAGTGACCAAGTGAAAAAAATAATCCAAGTGCTAATGGATTCTTACCTTTTGCAAGCATCAATCTGGTGGTGTCATCAATTGCAGCAATATGGTCGGCATCAAATGCGTGCCTTAATCCAAAAGAGTAGGCAAGTGCGCCGGCGCCAGCATAAACAAGTGCGCCAGTTGAATCAGTCAAAGCGCTATAAGCGGGATTTGAATTGAAATGAATAAACAAGCCCCAGCCTGCAATATGCAGAAATGCCACAACTGAAAAAACCCCAATTAATGATGGCAACTCCTGCCGGGTGAATCGTAGATGTTGGCGAAGTTGGGTCTTTTTAGTCATAGTATATGTTAATGCAAGCGATTTGCATCTACAAAATATCATCCCCCTCTGGCTAAGGTATTGCTATGAGATCTAGCACAGCAGGTAGATCGCAGGTATTTACTGCACTTCTTGCCGTGATACTTGTTTTTACTCCGACTAATTTCGCATCTGCTCATACCAAACTTATTTCAGCATCACCAGCAATAGGTGTTGAGGTTGATAGTTGGCCTGATCAATTAACTTTAGAGTTTGAAGAAGTTCTAATCAACTTAGATGGTGAAAAAACTAATTTTGTGGTGGTCAATAATGCAGTTGGTGATCAGGTCAGTGAGCCTGATGAGGTGATAAGTGGAAAGAG